>NZ_JAUBSX010000098.1:0-23787 GCF_036704885.1 Microcoleus sp. F4-D5
CAAATAATGTCATTGGTTTTCTCACAGGATGGTCTTGGATCTTACATTCTTTATCTCTAGCACATCTTTAGAAAAATATTACTTACTGTTAGTTTTGTACAATCTGCAATATATTATCAGCTAGGTTGTGAACGAATAGCCTCTCCCGTTAGGCATATCGATAAATCCCTCATAAGTACAATGTTAGGACTTAGGCAACGAATCATTTTTTACTACAAAATCTGTAGTGCTAAGGTGCGGTGTGCATCGCCCTACAGGTAGAGTCTATTCGTAATTCCTGAATGTCTGAAATTACTTTTAACCTTAACGAATTAAGGAAAGATTGAAAAGCACGATCGCAGAACTGCTGCAAGACAACAGAGAATAATTATCGCTGGCTATTAAGCTGTTTTAGACCTTTTTTAAATAAAAAATGACAGTAGATAAAATAGGGAGATGCGACTATGGCAGCTTCGCTACAACTGACGCGAATACAACCGATAAACTTCCAGTATCAGTTGAAAAAGAGTTGTTCTCCACATTTGAAAACAAGGAGATTGATTGTACTATTGATGGTGAAAAAAATATCACTAAATTAGTGATATTTTCGGTTGTAGCTATAGCACAGTAGTATATGGGTGTGCAGATCGAACGCCGAGCATCTACAATCACTCCGCTACGGACGTGAAAAAGGTAATTATACAAAAGTCACCAATGAATATATAGAGTTCTTAATCCAAAACTTCGGACAGTTTTTGATTGCCTCCCGTAAAATAACGGTTGCAGCGCTCTGACTACGAGGTCAACCCTTGCCGAGGCACAAAAGCTGCCAACGGTAAATCAATGGTTTCAGACTAAGACATCAAAACTATTGGGACTTGGGAAAAAGCACAAAGTATCTTTATAAATATAAAGTTAATATTCAGTTATCTTGACAGTGCGATCGCGTCCGCTCACTTTGATATAAAATATGTATCAAGAGTGTTTATTTCTAGATAAATTTCCGCTATAAGGAATCTGACCCGTATGGAAGTAACTGAGTTGCTCAAAGACTACGAAAATGGAAATAGAGACTTTGCTGATGTCAACCTCGCCGGAGCCAACCTCAGCGGAGTCATCTTAGTTGGGGTAAACCTTTCGAGGGCTAACCTGTCGGGAGCTAACCTGAGTCGGGCGCATCTGACCAAAGCAGAACTTAACGGCGCAAACCTTTACAGGGCAAATCTAAGTTTTGCCAAAATGGGTCAAGTCAGACTAGCGGACGCAGATATGACGAAAGCCAATCTCAGCGGAGCTTTCCTCGTTAAAGCAAAACTCCCTAGGGCAAAGTTGAGCGGAGCCCAACTAATAGGTAGCAACCTGCGCAGCGCCATCCTCTGGAATGCCAATTTGTGTACAGCCGACATGAAATTCATCAACCTGCGGGGCGCGAACCTCACGGGGGCAAACCTCAACTGGGCCAACTGCGGAGGAGCAAAACTCAGCGGTGCAAGGCTCTTTGGCGCTCAACTAACAGGCATCTATCTTAGGAAAGCTTACATCAACGGTATCGACCTGAGCAGGACGGATCTCAATGGCGTCAACCTGAGCGAAGCCAAACTCAACGCGGTCAACTTGGAAGGCTCGAACTTGATAGCATCCAATCTCAGCGGAGCTCAGTTGCGGGGCGTCAAGTTGATGGGAGCAGATTTAAGCAGAGCAAATCTGGTGGGAGTTTCTTTGGTGCAGGCAAATCTTGATTGGGCTAGGCTGTACTATACAGACTTGAGCGAAGCTGACTTGACCGGGGCAACATTAATGGGAGCCAACTTTGAGGGTACTCAGTTAGCCGGAGCCAGAATGCCGGAATCTGTAAGCAAGGATGTCTACTTAACTGCGACGGGTACTGTCGCAGCTTAGCAAACGGCAAAAATCTATCTCGCATCCGAGTCGGCGACTATGGCATTTGTCTAATTTTTGATGCAGGTATCGTTACTTTCGGTGAGAGTGCTGCACTGGCAAGAAATGTACCGATATTTGGGAGAGTTTGTAGAACCATTATTGAGCTTAACCGATCAATTTTGCGACTCGCAAAGCAGATGTAATAGCTCCTTCGTGTAAACCATCCCCCAAGTAAGCTCCCGCATGATAAGTATTGTTCTCGCCATTAGTCTCGATAACTTCATCTCGATATCGAAAAGACTCGACAGTGTACAGCGGCGTGTGATGTTTCTGAATGTGAATAATGTGCTTTTTGTCGATCGACTCCTCCAGTTGAAAAGCTAAACTGTACTCTCGTGGTGATGAGATGCCGCAAAGCTGATTCAAGCTCGCATTATATCCCCATCCCTTGTCTGTCTCGAAAAAATCAAATTCTGATAACTTGCGGATACCGTAGCGATCGTACATTGATGTATCCGAATGCAGTACAGTGGTCGCATAATTGGGTTTCCACGCCGAAAACCGCTTCGTTTCCGCCTCCGTCGGATCGGACAACAGCCTCATAACTCGATCTGGTGGCATCGCAAAAACCACCTTATCAAATTCCTGGATTTCCCCATCAGAAAGCACAATTTTTACAGCATCCGCACTTCTAGAAATATTAGCAATCTCCACATTCAGCAGTATATTGCCCTTAAACCGTTCCAGAATCTTTTCAATGTAAGAATACACCCCGCCTTTAATCCTCACCCAGTTGACCGAGGCATATTCGCGCAAAACAGGCATCGCTAATTCTGCCGGGAAATTGTCGAGCAATTCAAACGGTATCGAGTAGCTGTACATCGTCAGCAACTTCAGCCAATAATTGCGGACGCACGAGCTTTTCAAAGACTCCGAAAGTGGCATATCGTAGAAATCGTGCTGTTTAGCAAACCGCATTTTTAAAATAAATCCCGCCGAACGAGCGTAGAGACTATCAAGTCGCAAATACTCGATCAGGCGTTGGATTCCGGTGAAATTCTTTCGGATAGAGACTCCAGACAAAAAGTGAGTGCCATCTTTAAAAAACAGCGCGGAACCAATCTGCACGGGTTCTAATTCAACCCCTAGCTCCTGCATCAAACCAACGAAGTTGTAAAACACAGTCGGAAATTCCAGCACCCCATTTTCTAATATTTCGTTGCACTCCGATTGATTTGGGACAACATTTTTATTCAGCGTGCGAATGTGTCCGCCTAAAATCGGCTGACTTTCCAACACAGTGACGTGATGCCCCTGTTTATCGAGCCAGTAGGCTGCTGCCATACCACTGGCTCCGCCCCCAACAATTGCAATTCTCATAGTTCACTCCTAGATTGATAGAAGGAAGATGGAAGAAGGAAGTTCGGCAACGGATTCGCTCGACGGATGTAACGGATGTAACGGATGTCAGTCCGATGGAAGTCGGAAGAAGGAAGAAGGAAAAAGTAAGAAATTATCGTTTCCAGGTATCACCTAGAAACGCATTTTAGTCTTGCTGTGCCTCGTCATTTTTAAGAGGAGGTAGAGCCTCCATAAATTCATTCTCTGGCAGAGCCAAGGAACGAGATAACGAGAGCAGAAACGAGAGATTTTTAAGAGGAGGCAGGGCAAGAGTGAAATTCATTCCTTGGCTTTGCCAAGGAACGAGAGAAACCGGAAAATAACCAATTGCCCATTTTCCTTAGCCTAAAATCGCATCGCCGGATAAACGTTGATAAAGCAGCGCCCCCGTCCAAAATGTCGGTGCAAAGCCTGGATAGCCCGAGGAAGCGTTGCAGAAATAGAAATTGTTGAGGGATGTTTCATGATTTAGCCGATCGACCCCCATGTTGCGCGGCGTCAGGCTGGAACCGTAGGAATTACCGTTAGGACACCAACAGAAGCGCTCGTTAGTCGTCGGACTTCCGGTAATATGAAAGACCATGTGTTTGCGGAAATTCGGAACATAGTGTTTTTCAACCACATCTAAAATCGAGTCCAGAATCTCTTGTTTCTTCTGTCTGTAAGCTTTGCGATCGGTCTCCCAAAGTTGTTTAAAATAGCTGTAATTAGCAACAGTCAGAAATTCGACAATTTGACAATCTTCTGGACAATCCCGCCGCGCTTCCGTCAGTAAAGTTGGCGTTGTAATTGCAAAGCTCGGACGAGAAAAATCATTTTGCTCATACATTTGAGCAAACGCTTCATTTAGATCCAAGTGTTCCGAATGAAACGTATTCCACTTGCCAAATCCATAGTCTCGGAGATCGATATCTTTGACAACGCAGTACACCATGTAGTTAGAGGCAGAATACTCATAGTTGAGTTTCCGCCGCACTTTTTTAGAGAACAGTTCCTCTCCAATCATCTTGGCCGCTCTTTTCGGGTCGAGGTTGCAAATCACCGTGTCGCCAGTGAATTCATGGGTTTGATTGGTGGTCAAATCCATCGCTTCAACACCAGTTACTGTTCTGTTTGTCACCATAAAATTCGTGACTTCATGGTTTAATAAAACTTTCCCCCCGTTGGATTCAATGACTTTAACTAAAGAATTGATGACATATTCAAAATGCTGCGTCGGGTAAAATGCGCCTTCTTGATAGCCTCTAAACAAGGCAATCCAAGCATAGAAAGAAAGCTGATTTGGAGGCAGCAAAAAGTCCGGCCATTGCAGGGCTAATAAGGTTTGGGCGGCTTGCGGGAGTTGGAACTTGTCGAAAACGTCCTGAAGTGTACTATTGAGGTGTTGGACGGCACAGAATACGTCACCGAAATTTTTGAGCAATTCAATTGGTTTGACGGGAGGAGCGAGTTTTCTTAGTCCTTCGCCTGTTTTCTCGACTTCGTTCACGAATTGGCGAATTCTCTCGCCCGCTTCGGGAAACAGCGCCGACAATCGCCGGATCAGTTCCTCTGGTTCCGAGGGAATATCCAGTGCATACCCAGGCATCCTCATGTGGTCGTAGCCATTCGGATCGTACCGTTCAAAGGTGACATCTCGATCGAGACCGAGTTTTTTGAGAACTCGATTGACTGTATGTCCTTCGCCGCAGTCCCAAACGTAGTGGAATTGGGCATTAAACGTGTATTTGTTGGCCATTGTAAAGGTGTGACCAAAACCTCCCGGATGTTCGTGAGCTTCGAGGATTTGTACGGTTTTGCCGGAGTTTGCCATCAAAGCTCCGAAAACCAGTGCTGATAAACCACTGCCGACGATGAGGTAATCTGTTTGCATGGGAAATTTCCTCGATCGATTGAATCGGGCGATCGTTGTCTATTTAAACTAACTCTCAATTCTGAGAAAATTCTGAAGTCCACCAACAATTTTTTGAGGCGCGCTGGTTTAATGACTGTATTAAAGTCTGATTCCGGTTGCTGTTAAGCTTAATTAACCTGTTGTGGATAGAACTTACAGCTTCGCAGGCGGACTGGAAAGCCCGCCACACAAGGGAAGAAACCGGATTTCTACCTTTCTACTTAGTCTTTAGGTATAGAGTCGCCTACCTAATTAGGACTATGTTAATTTGAGTGCGATGCTTATTTGTGCGGCACAATCACATCAAAAAAAGCATCCTCCAAATCATAACCAAACATCTGCGACATCGCCATCAACTTCGATTTACTGGGAATTCCTTGCTGATTCAACCAATCAGTCAACACAAAAATTTTGTTCATCAAAAACATCTCCAAAGCTTCAGGATTATACTGAATACCTTGGGTGCGGTGAAACTGGTGCGGCACCAACATCGCCGCATACCGGGCCAATTCTCCCGCTTTCCAATCCAGCAAAAATGGCAGCCAAGGGTAACAAGCATCCAAGCGAATAAACCACAGCCGCACTTCGGGAATTTCCGAAATTTCTCGCGGATCTAACTCTTCGCGCGGATACTCAATTTCAAATTGTAGCTGTTGTTCGTTTTGGGCGATCGCTCCTTCGGCCAGCCATTTTTCGATCGCAGTCCGCACCGGAGACAAATCTAAACTGTTTATGCGATCGGCATTTATCGATATCATAATACTCATAAAATGTCAACCCTATAGCAGTAATTTATATCAAATCCGGTCGAGCGACCGCGATTTACCGTTGGGCAGGGGCGGGTTTATGAGACTATCGATCTCAACCAAATATTGTTGGAAAAACCCGCCCCTACAGGTTATTGAGAATGGTGTCACATCTCATATATATCCCACCTATAATATCACTACCAATGCCCAATTATCAATATTATCAATTAGCAATGCCCGATGCCCAATTCCCGATGCCCAATTCCCAATTACCCATTTTTCCCAAACTTGCTATCCTGCAAAGAATTACCAATCCCCTGGATAATTCCCCGCCCGATCAAACCAATTCCCCGCCCTATTACCTGAGTCAAAACATAAACAACGCCAGCGCCCAACAGCGAAATAACCGCGCGAACTCTAGGTGCGATCGCATCCCTGGTTTCCAGCAGCAAAGTCAAGGCTAACTGCCACCCAGAAAGCTGTGCTAACTCCAGATTTCTCGGAGCATAAATAGAAATTCTCTTAATTCCTGAATCGCCCAAAACAAACAGCCAAAACCTGCTTTCAAAAATAGCTTTCGGTTCCACAAAATAGCTATCCCAGCTATATCTCCACGACAAATCATTCCGAAACCGCTCAATTTCTCGCGTCGAAATCAACTTACCATCGTAAAAAATTTGCTTAATTTCCTCAATATTCGCCAAATTATTTAGCAGAGGCTGTACCACTCCGCTAGCAACTTGAATTGCCAAATTTTCCAACAAAGCTTCAGCTCGCTGCATTGCTTCCGGGCTGCCAGCAACACAAGAAATATTGTCAACTGTTAGAGGAACTTCAAATAGTAAATGTGCCAAAAAATCAACTGTCATCGGTATTTTGTCAAGGATTTCTGCTGCAACTACATCAGCATCTGCCAGCAGCATCGGCACAACTTCGACGCCGCTGCCTGCCAAGAGATAAGCAGCGCTTCCCCCTTGACTTTCTCCCAAGTTCAAGCTTGTTTGACTGCCATCAAAAACCAGATCTTCTTCCGTTTGCAGTGTATAGTATCTGCCAAAAAAATCTATGATTGTCGCCTCCCACAAATCCCGTAAAATAGCCGGCATTTTTTGTGACAATTGAGTTTGCTGCACTTGCGAAAAGCGCAATTCCTCCAGCAAATCTTTTAACTTCCGCAGGATGGAACTCATCAATTCACGCTTTTTGGGCGATCGCAAAATATCGATTTCCAAAGGCACGCCAGTCACATTCACCAACTCAAACTGCAATTTAGCCGCCACCGAGTCAAACAAGCTACCTTGCCAATTAGTTGCAACCGCCAAAGATTCAGCCGAAACTTGGGAATTCGCTAATGGCGATTGAGCATTATTTAACAAATTCTCGCCTCTAATTTCTTCTTTCTCCCCTCTGCTTTCTGCCCTCTGCCTTCTGCCTTTTCCCGTCTCCTCTCTGCCTTCTGCCTTCTGCGTTCTGCCTTCAAATAATAACTGACTGACAATCCAGCGAGCGGCCAGCAATTCTCGGCGGCGCCCGCTGAGTACAACCCCATCTAAAATAGACGGCAAATCTTTCGGAGCTGCGGCTCTGAGTTCTTGTAAATCACCTTGAACAACCGCCAAAGTTGCATCTATTTCTCGCAGTCCAGACAGACAAAAACCAGCCAGTATTTTTTTGTGTACGGGCCTATCAACTGTCGGATAATCTACATTTTGCTCTGTACTTACTGGTGAGTTTTCTACTGTTTGAAGCACCGCTGCATTTTGTTCTATTTCCGAGTTAGATGCCACATCTGTCGTCCAATAAGTGCTACCAGATGCCACCGCGCGAATAGCTTCGATGGTCGCGGAAATACCTCTACCTTTAGGACAATAGCCATTCGCACCTGCGGCCTGTACTTCCGCCAACAGCTCCGGTGTCAGCGGCCCGCCTAGCACCAACAGCGGCAGGTTGGGGTACAAACTTTTGAGTTCGCCACACAATGCCAGCGCCTCTATTTGACGCGATCGCCAATTTAAGGTCTCAACAGCCAAAATGGCCAAATCAGCAGGCTTCTTGGCTGTTTCAGAGCCTAGCGAGCGAGCCTCTAGAACCCGCAAAGCCTCGTTTCCCGTTGAAACGTCTGCGACAACTTGCAAGTCTGGATACTGCTCGCAAGCGACTCTCAGCCCCAGCCGGAAAATGGGGTCGGCATCGATCGACAGCAGTTGAAAGTTACTCACTCGATTTTTGATTTGAGATTTTAGAGGTCGATCGCGCGAAAACCCAATTACTCGGGGATCAAATTAGCATCAGGAGGCCCAGCCGATTCAGGAATCGAGGGCGGTGGGGGTTCCGGAGCCGGAGCCGGAGGAGCAGGTTCCGGGGCCGGAGCCGGGGCTTCTTCTCTCGCGGGCGGATAGTAAGGTTCCGGCTCCCTCGCGGGCGGATAGTAAGGTTCCGGCTCCCTCGCGGGCGGATAGTAAGGTTCAGGTTCCGGCTCTCTAGCAGGCGGATAGTAAGGTTCCGGCTCGGGAGCCGGGGCCTCTTGGCTGGCAGGCGGATAGTAAGGCTCGGGAGCCGGAGCCTCCTCGGGAGGAGGCGCGTACTCCTGTTGGGGAGCTGGCGCGTATTCCTCCTGTGGCGGAGGAGGCGCGTACTCCTGTTGGGGAGCTGGCGCGTACTCGCGAGCGGGTTCCGGCGGCGGTGCAGTGTTAGCTCTGAGTTCAGCACTCCAGCGCCCGATCGCACCTGCTGCCTCTGAATACAGCGCCCTACCGTAACCGATTTGTGAAGCCGTATCGATCGCCGCTCCTAGACTGCCTTGAGAGGCCAATTCCGAAGCTCGATCCAGAATCGGTCGGTCTTGAGCAACTTGCAGTTCGCTCACCCACTGATAGACATTATCCTGAGCTTTGGCGTACAAAGTCCTGCCGCTCTTAATTTCCGAAGCTTTTTCAATAGCAGCGCTAAGTTTTCCTTGCTTCGCCAGGGCGATAGCTTCATCTAAAAAAGGCTGATCTTGAATAACTTCTATGCGTTTGGTCCACTGAGCCAAGAGAGTTTGCGCCTCTATCCTGCGGGGGCGGTTTTGAGCGATCAGCAGTAACTGAGCGATCCCGCCCTTGAGTCCTTCAACCGTTTGCGGTTCTGCCAACTGCTTCGCCAGGGTCAGAAAAGATTGGTCTTCGAGCCGCTGAATTTCCCGCCGCCAAGCAGCCACCAAAGTTTGAGCGTGAACCCGCCGCGGCTGCTTGAGTCCGATGGTTTGCGCGTGTTCGATCGCGAGTCCAAACGTCGCTATCTGACCGAAACTAGCGATCGAGCTCGCCACTTGCAGCCGCAGCAAATCTTGAAACTGCACCTGCAAATTTTCAATTTGAACTTGAGCTTGCTTGTACAGAGGGCGACCCGGAGCAATTTGGCTAGCAGCCCCCTGCCCTTCGAGCAAGCTAAAAATGTGTTGTGGCAGCGGAGTTGATATCGACTGGTTCCACGTCACCGCCTGAGCTCTACCCAACTGCATCAAATCTTGAGCTTCTGCAAACAGTAGCGAATCCTGCGGCACAACAGAAGCAGCCTCGATCGCTCCCGGCAGATCTTTCGCCGCCAATCGCTTAGTCGCCATTGCCAGCAAAGTCCGGCTCCAGCCCTCAATTTCCTTCTCAGCTTTAGCGCGGGCAAAAAGCTGCGAGTCTATTTTACGAGCCAGGACGATCGCCTCAGCGAACTTTTGCGGAGTTCCCTCTTCCGCCAAATCTCTAGCCTCTTGCAAGCGCTGCCAGCCGTTTCTTTCCAAAGAAATCTGCTGGATCAGCTCGTTGTAACGCTTCTGACTCCAGAAAATATTTTCCAGCTTAAATAGAGCTTGAGCATAATCCCAGGCTTTCCTTAAATCCTCACTTTTCAAAGCTGCTAGGGCTGTATCGTAGAGTTTTTGGCCCTCCTGCCAATTTTTTTCCCAAGCAGTAACCGCCTCTTCTACCTCGGGGTAAGACGGACTGGTTTTCGGAATTTTCGCCACAATCTCCAGAGCACCCTTCAAATCGCCCCTCTCTATTTTTGCCCTGGCAAATCCCAGAATAGATTTCGACCATTCCCCTATCAAATGTTGACCCTGCGAGTATAGCGGATGTTCTTTCGGCCAAGCCTGCACCAGTGCCATTGCCGATTCTAGCTGTTCTAGCTTGCCCGACTTAGCTGCTTGCTGAGCGCAGTAAAGTCGCTCTCCGTCCGCCGCCAGCGGCGACAGTTGCTGGCAATTGGGAGGCGGCGGCATCGTCAGCAACCACAGAAATGCAGCGGCACCGGTTACTCCAAATCCCACCAGGAGACTCAGCCAGATTAGCTGCCACTGCCAAAAAGTTCTTTTCCCCTCTATCGGTGACGCCGTTGCTGAGGAAATCGCATCGCCTGTCGCCTCTGCACTCAAATGTGCCGTCGGTTTGGGGGATGGGTTGTATTGCGGTGGTGTGTGGAATTGGTCAGATTGTCGTCTCGCCATTACTTCAGCCTGTCCTGTAATGCGCACTCTTCACGTGACACTCCCACATCAAATCATAGATTGTGATGTCGGCTTCTGACTCCTGTTAAGGAGATCGAGAAGTTCCTTCAAGGTACTGGCAGTCTTTCCCTCTACGGCGTTTTATAGTGAGGTTCGTGTCCAGCCCCACTGGTTGCTTCCTAGTATTTTAGGCTCTCGAAGCACGTAAATCATACCAGTTATCACACAGTTATTCACAGATACCGGGGTCGTTTAGCAGAAAAAACAGCATAAAGCCCCGTCAGTCCATCAATTTTAGATTTGAGATTTTAGATTTGAGATTTTAGATTTGACTCCACAGATGAATTGTGGGAGGGATTCCACTAAGGTCTAATATAAAATCCGCGTCAGAAATTCGCCGATCGGACTCAGCGGTTGAAACCCCAACTACACAAACTTTCGTCTCCTCCAAGCCGGTTAAAAATCCAGGGGACGCTACAGCCGGATTTTGTCTACACTTTTACGTGTAGCCGGTAGAACTGATTTTTTGGGTATCTTCGTAAATTTTATTCCCGATCGCCAAACTTGGCGATCGAGTTTCATTTTTGTGTTTTCTTTTTTTTCTACTGTGCCGAATTTCGGCGGGCGGCGCAAAAAAACCGATCGATCCCAGCTAAAATACTTGAATTATTTTATAGGAGCGACAGGCAAGAGCACAAAGATCGGTTTTGCTTCCAACAGCCGCTGCTTTATCCGTTACGAAGCCTTTGGTGTATCGCTGACACTCAATGCTTGCGTGGGGGACTCTGCAGTTCGGTATCCGTAGAAATCTATCCGGTAGTCTACAATTCTGACGCCCGTTTGCTGTTGGATTTGCTCTATCAAATCGATCGGCAATTCCACATGAACGTCCAGAATCTGAGCCGTATCAAGACAGTTGACATGAGAGTGAGAGTCGCTGACATTGCCGTACAAGCGTCCCTCCGAGCGTTCTATGCACTCAATAATCCCTGCTTTCGACAAAGCTTCTAGATTTTGATAAACAGAAGTATGACCGATCGAATGCGCTTGTTGGTTGAGGCGATCGTAAATTTCGCGAGCCGAAAGGTGTTCTTTTGCCTGCCACAAAAGTTCTAAAATAAATCGACGCTGGCGGCTCAAGCGCATTCCCATCGCCTGACAGCGGTTCAAAGCATCTTCTAATGAACGAATTGGTTTCACAGCTACCGCCTTCTAAAGCCTGCTCGATTTTTAATTTTTGTACATTTTAATTTTTGTACAATATTGCACGCCTATCCTGTATTCACTAATTCTAACGCAGGGTTGCCCAACAGTAGAAGTTAGAAAGCAAAAATCTCGAATGAGTAAATTTTTTATAGTTGCTGCTGAATTTAGGCTGCCAGCACGCACCACAAAATTTTCGGTCTCACAAATATTGCTGCGACTCTATCTTCTACTGCAACAACTCCTAGTTCGAGGATTTGATGGCGTGAACCAATAACTTGGCGATTTCCGAGAGTTGCTTTTTGTTGAAGGTTTTCAGCAAAAGCCTCACTACAGCCTTCGGTTCGCCGGGAAGTGCTACTTGCTTCGACTCTGCTGCTGGGGCTGCTGGGGCGCTTGCCTCTGCAGGTTTTGGGCTTGCTGCCAAAAGTAGCAAATTTTTACTCGGAACGATCGTCTTGACTTTCCCCCCTTGCACCAAATCCCCAGCCTCCTTGAGTTCTTTGATAATCAGCGGAGCTAAGACTTTATAAGAGTTTTTGGGATTAACTATCGCCCCTCTAGCTGTTTTAACTAAATTTTGCCAAGTCTCAATTTTACCTCCCAACTTATAGAGGCGAACGCAGACAGCCGTCAACTCCTGGCGACTAGCAGCCGATTCTTTCTGCTTGAACACCTGCAACATTTCTTTAAGTAAAGCCATAACTTCAATAGCAAAGTTCGCCGGCACAGGGCCCGCTGTTTGAGCGGCGGGCGCACCAGACCCAGCAGCAACCGGTATAACTTTGCCCGAGGCCAAGTTATTGAGGTGAGTTTCCAGTTGAGCAAAAACAGGCATCACCTGCTGCACGAGTTTTTCTCCCTCTTCATTCCTCAAACCGAAAGGCCCCTCCAGTCGCCCCAGCAAGTCCTTAAGCGTATCAACTCCCTTTAAAAATAGGGATTCTGACGTTTGGTCAACTTGCTTGACGGGCCCGTCTTTGAGCACCTTAAAACAATCTTCCAAACGGTGAGCGGTTGTTTTAATACTATCTAAGCCCAGCATTGCCGCCCCTCCTTTTACCGAATGGGCCGCTCGAAACATCTCCTGGACGCTTTCGGGGTCTTTCATCGTGGACTTCAAATCCACTAAACCATTTTCTAGGGTATCGAGGTGCTCCTTAGCCTCCTCTATAAACAAACGCATAATTCGGTCTTGCTGATCTGACACGATAGTCCTCCTAACAATCTCAGCACCCCTCCAGAAAGCACCCTCTTCACGGGAGGAAACGCGACTCCTGCCCAGAGTCGGAAGCTCCCATGCAAAACATTCTAGCCTGCCTCAGCTAGCAGGCTGACAATAGTGCTCTGGCAGGGGCCTTAGAGCTAAAACTGGTGCGGTGGAGAGTGAGCCTAGAGTTCTGAGGGAGTATCTGGAGCGATTTCAATGCCCATTCCTTGTTTCATCATCTGCTGATCCGTAATCAAGTCGCTTAACTCCTTGACTTCGACGCCGATGTCTTGGCAAGCAGATCTGAGTTCCCGCTCGAAGGTGTTGAGGTCGCCTCCGTAGCCACAAAGCTCAGCGGCTGTGGCGATTCCTTGTTGGGCGTTGGCTTTGGCGCAGTCGATCAATTCAATGCCTTTGAGGGGTTGGGAGGATGTCATAATGTCAAACCGCAATTTATCTTTTCTCCCACTGTAACTAGAATGTTGAGGTCGATCGATCTATCGAAAGGCATGAAAAATCTTGCCTGTGCTGCGTGTTATTAATTCATACCAATTTTTTGGGAGTTCCTGCGAAGATGGCAGTAGTTGAGATTTTCTAACCCTGACTGTGCCTAAATTACACTAGATTACTGTGAAAAATGTTTCCCAATCTAAAATGCACTGGATCTGGAGTGTCCGGCACCGCCTGTTTGTCTCTGTTCTGTTTGCTATGGCAGTTGCTGTGTTGCTGCCGCCTGATTATCTCCCCCTGACTCGGACGCTGTGCATTTGGAACGCGGGCGCGGTCAGTTTTCTGATTTTAACTTGGATGCTGATGCTGCAAGGCACTCCCGAAATGATGCGCCACCACGCTCAGCAGTTGGATGCCGGCCGCTTAACAATCTTAAGTACGATCGTGGCAGCCGCTTTTGCTAGCTTGTTAGCCATCTTCTTTTTGCTGCGCGATACAAAAGGCCTGTCGCCGAATTTGCTATTTCTGCACCTGGGGCTTTCTGTCCTCACAATTGTTGGGTCTTGGATGCAGGTGCACACTATCTTCACCATGCACTATGCCCGCAGCTTTTACAAAAACCGCAGCAAGCAGCACGGCAGCTACTCGCAGGCGGGGCGTTTGGATTTTCCGGGCGACGAGGAACCAGATTACAAAGATTTTTTATATTTCTCCTTTGGTATTGGCATGACTTGTCAAGTTGCAGACGTGCAGATCACTTCTCGTTCCACGAGGTATCTCGTGCTTTTTCACAGCGTGCTGTCGTTCTTTTTTAACACCGCTATTCTGGCGATGAGCGTCAATATTATTGCGGGATTGAGTTGATAGGATTCAGTAGCAGATGCTGCGATTTTTTGTTAATGGGGGATCGATCTTGTGTTAGGGCGCGGCTTATTGCCCGAATTCCAGAGTTAGACGCAAGAAAGTCAGGCCAATCACCAAATTTTGCATAACTCAATAAAAAATGTTAGTCTAATAACGAGTTATACGAAAAGTTTCCGCCTCTCCACATGACTTGGGGTATGGTTCGGCAACTTTCAGTCTAATAATGGTTGGGCTTTGGTCAACCTAAATTTTGTCTAGTTAAAATTGATAATAACGTTATACTTGATTTAAACTTTTTCTATGAGCAATGCAGAATCAGCAAATATCAAACTTGAACTCAGCTTGTTAAATAATGGGCTAGATTTTATTCTCAAGGGCATAGACGAGCTTTTTGATAATTATTACATTTTGAGAGAATATTTAAATGCGGCTGATATTGGCACGAAGAGTTACAAGTATGGTGTTCTGAATCTTTTTTCTGGTTTTTTGCTACTTCTTAAAGAAAGGCTTTTTCGTTATAAGCCAGAACTCATCTACAAAGGAAGCCTAAAAGATATAAGAAACAAGCTTGATTCAGGAAAAGTTCCTAATACCGTCGATCTCGATGAAGCCTTAGAAAAATTAGAAATCGGCCCGGAATTTGTATTTTCCGAGCAAGATGTAAAGTTAATTAGATATGTGCAAGATGTGAGAAATAAATTTGAGCATTACAAAATCTCGGTTAACAAGTACGAACTGTGGTCGAATCTATCAAAGTTTTTGGAGTTGATTGATAAGTTTCTTGTTGAAGAACTTCACATAAGTATTGAAAAATCACCTGAAGCCTTAGAAATTACAGAAAAAATACACAAAATAGATTCAGTCTGGGAAAGAGTTCAGAAAGAGCGTAGAAGGCAATTTGATCGGGACATAAAGGGTAAAATTGAAGAATTCAATAAATCAAGAGACCGAGTTATGCGAGAGTTAGAAATAGAGTCTTACTATAGCAAGGGGGCAGATTTCTTGTTAACAAATTGCCCAGATTGCAATGAAAGAACTACGCTCGCCTACGGAGAGTTTAAAGGCATATGTACTAATCCAGAGTGTGGTAGTGGTCACGGTTTAACAGAATGCGCGAAATGTGGCGAACTTACACCTGGTTATCCTTGGGAACCAAAGTTTTTTTGCAGTTCTTGTTTAGATTGGATATCTGAGCAATAGAGAAACAGTTTGAGAGTTGTGCGTGAGACAGACAACTTTCTTAACATATGTAAAATCTAATCATTCAAGTTGATTAGACTGCTTTCAACCGAATTATTGCCAACCATCATAGATACATTGTAAAACCTGCTTTTTGCCTAAGTCATCATGTTTCTTATCAAGTCAAATTCATTACGAGCATGATTTAACAACAAGTGAAAAAAAGCCCGCAACAATAAGGATAGAAAAAATTTCCCTCAACCACAATATAATAATCGTGTCAAGAAGCAAATTATGGTTAACCAGTTTCGCCTCACCAAAGTTCCCAATAATGTTGAATCTGCTATTAATACGCTGGAAACCAAACCTAAAGAATTTGCTCTGTACCTTGACGAGTCTGGAAGTCCCAAACCGAGTCCCGATGACTCCTCTCCCTTTTTTGCAATGGGTGGCGTTTTGATTGAGAGGAGCAACGAAGCTATCATTAATAGTCTTCTAGTGGACTTCAAAAATTGCTGAAAGAGTCCTCAAGACATACCATTACATGGCAATGAAATCCGCTCTCTAAAAAAACGCTAAAACCGCCTTTTTAGCGGTTATTTTTCAGCGGTTATGATGCGGCAGTCGTAACGACTACCCCTAGGCTTTGCCTAATAAATTTATAACTTTAGGGCATTCAAACGTCAAGACACGGACAATGAATTGAGCTACCCAGGTGATGGGAAGGAATTTTTAATGGTGATTTTCCCACCCAAAGCCGATCGCCCTCCATCCCCCGACACTACAGCAAACGGCCGATCGCACGCCCCCGTTCTGCCAATCTCAAAATTTCCTGACATTTTTATTGCCAAGTCGAAGTCATTACGAGTATGATTTAACAAGAAGCAAAAAAGAGAGTCGCCATGAGGATCGAAGAAATACCCCTCAACCAGATCCGCCGCCCCCTGCCGCGAGTCAACGACCAAAGCAAAGTAGCCGCCCTCATGGAATCCATCCGCGAGGTAGGTTTAAACGAACCCATCGACGTGCTAGAAGTAGATGGTCAGTATTACGGATTTTCGGGCTGCCACCGGTACGAAGCTTGCCAGCGTCTCGGTTTAGAAACTATCCGCTGTAAAGTACGCCGAGCTACCCGTGCCGTGTTGCAGATGCACCTAGCATGAGCCTATCAACAGAAATTCACAACAGGCAAATATTCGATCGCCCAAACCTTGATATTCGATCGACAATCACTACTAACAACCTAAAAACCTATGACTGCCAACAACCACAAACAACATCTTTACCCCACCCGCATCGATATGTCCGCCGCCACCCGCTCTCAAGTAGTCGGGCTGCTCAACGCCACGCTGGCAACGACTCTGGACTTAAAAACTCAAGTCAAGCAAGCTCACTGGAACGTTAAAGGCATGGACTTCTACCAGTTGCACTTGCTGTTTGACGAAATGGCAACAGAACTCGAAGAATACGTTGATACGGTTGCCGAACGGGTCACAGCTTTGGGCGGTTTGGCTGTAGGAACAGCCCGCACAGCCGCCGCAGATTCGATCCTGCCAGAATTTCCTTTCGACATTGTAGACGGCAAAGAATACGTGACTGCTTTGGCCGATCGCTATGCACCCTACGCCCAACACCTGCGAGTCGCCATCGACAAAGCAGCGGAACTCGGCGACGCCGATACAGCGGATCTCTACACCGAAATTTCGCGGACAATTGACAAGCGTTTGTGGTTCCTAGAAGCGCATTTGCAAGGTTCTGCGACAAGTGCAACAGCCGCCGCCCGCGAAAAAGTAGCCGTCAAATAGCAAGCTGTCAATAATTGAACTTGCATCTTCATAAGTTGCGAAACTCCTGTGGGGCGGGTCGAAGAACCCGCCCCAAAAATGTATTTCGTTAATGCTCCTGAGAGCTTAGGATCGAGAATATGTCCATTTATTAATTTGGATGAATTTTTTGTGGCAGCTAATATTCCAGATTATGCTCCTCAACTGCAACGCCTGATTCAACAGGCGGGGCTTTCGGGCGATCGAGAACTCAGCCAAAAAGCAGGAGTTTCCGAGATCCACGTCAGTCGCCTGCGTCGCGGCTTAGCCCTGCAAACCCGAGCCGACATCCTGCTCAAAATCAGTCAAGCTTTACAAATTTCCTTAAGCGAACTGCTCGCAACCTTGGCACCAGACGTAGAGTTAGAACAGTCTCCACCAACAGCCGTAGAACAAGAATATCAGCGCCTGCAAGCTTCGATCGAACAGCAGCGAGAATCTTTGATGCAGGAATTCCAGCTATCTAGCGTGCAAATTTTAGAATCTTGGATGTTGCAGTGGCCGACTGCTGCGAGCAAAGCTCAGGAAAATCACCACTTGCGGGCTCAGAAACTGCTGCCGTTGCTGCGGCCAGTCGAGCAGTTATTGGAGCATTGGGGAGTGGAGTCGATCGCTCCAGTCGGAGCCGAACTGCCCTACAATCCGCAACAGCACCAGCTCATCGAAGGAACAGCCCAGCCGGGAGAACCCGTCAAAGTCCGCTACACAGGCTACAGACAAGGCGACAAACTCCTCTACCGCGCCAAAGTTAGCCGAGTTTGATTAATACCAGAAGGTATTCAGCAGAACAAAGATTGTCCCCCTCTCAAAATTCACTGCCGGCGTGGCGCTGCGACTCTCATCAGCGTTGCGATCCGCGACGATCGCCATCTTTTGCACTCAAAACTATTTTCCCGCTCTCAGCCTCTGGCGCTTTCACTCTGCGTTATTTGGATCGGAGTCCATCTCGCAGCTATACTAGCCTAGTCTGGCTAGAAATTCTGACATTCCCACCGCAAAATATGAGTCCTGTAGTTAAAATTATTCAGCCCTCTGGCATTTTAGACGGCACCAAGGCAAGTCAATTCCGCCAAGAGATTAGCGACCTAGTGGAAGCGGGAGCCGATGTGGTATTGATAGACTTCCAAGATGTGACATTTATGGATAGTTCTGGTTTGGGTGCTTTAGTCTTGGCGCTCAAAACAGTCCGGGCCGCTGGGAGTCAATTAGTTGTCTGTTCTATCAACGAGCAAATCCGCATCTTATTTGAACTCACCAGCATGGATCGAGTTTTCGAGATATTTCCGACCCGTGAAGCTTTTAATAGCAAAATTCTCTCAACTAACTAAATCTTTTGGCTGCTGCCTTCTTGCTATTTTGTCGCAGATGTGATGCAAGAGGTCAGCTAGCCAAAGTTTACCTTGAGTAAAGACCAATCATCATCAAAAACTGCTTTAGCGTTCAACGTTTGAATGTAGTTCAAAACCAGCTCTAATTGGTCGGCAGTTGCACCGTTGTAAGCTGCTAACAGGTCTACGAAAGGGTCAAGCCCCCAAATATTGCCGTCTGGTTGGTGGATCTCGTATACTCCGTCGCTAAAGATGTAGAGAGTGCTTAAATCCTCGACATCGCAGCAATTATCGACATAGGGGGCGTCGGGGAACATCCCCACAGGCATTCCGGGGGTTTTTAATCGCTGGATTTTAGCAGTGCTCGCAGGCGACTGGGAAATCAACACGGCCGGGGGATGGCCGGCGCTGGCGTAAACTAGCTGGCGAGAAATGCGGTTGTAAACGCCGTACCAGATGGTGAAATACTTGTCATTTTGGTAGGTCATCTGGAAGGTGGTGTTGAGGGCGCGCAAAACATCGCTGGGTTTGTAGTAGTCAATGTTGGGGAGGGCGCGCGATCGCAGCAAATTCAAAACTGCCACCGAAGGCAATGCCGCCCGCAAACCGTGACCGGCCACGTCTAGCAAGTAAATCGCCAAATAATCTGCGTCCAGCCAGTTGTAGTCAAAGCAATCTCCCCCCAACTGTCGGGAGGGAATGAACTTTGCTTCAATGCTGACAGGTTCCGTCATCGGATCTGGCAGCAGCGATTGCACGTACTCAGCCGCTTCGGCTAATTCTGCTTCCAGACTTTGCTTGGCTATTTTCAAATCTCGGCTGAGTTGGTGCAGCCGCAATCCGGCGCGTACTCTCGCTTGTAATTCGTTGAGTTCGATCGGCTTCGAGATAAAGTCGTCGGCACCGGCGTCGAGCCCTTTGACTCGATCGGCGATCGAACCCAAAGAAGTCAACAAAAAGAATTGTGTAGTTGACAGATCCGGATCTGCCTTAACTCGACGGCAGACATCTATGCCCGTCAAGCGCGGCATGATCCAGTCGCAAATTATCAGGGCCGGACGCAATTTTTGCGCCTGGGCTACACCGTCTTCGCCATTACTTGCTACTGTTACTTCGTAACCCTGTTTTTTCAGAGTTCTTCTCAGCAGTTCTTGAACAGCCGTATCATCGTCAATAACCAGAATTTGAAACATGGGCACTCAGGTACTACAAGTCTTTCAAGGTCTGGGGGTCATTAAAAATATATCCTGTCAGCGCGCTGGTCTGAGATTGAGTATACTCTAATAACATCGCCTTCGACGAGGTAAATGCTTTTGCCCCCGCACCGTGGAGTTTAATTTACCTCTAAATTTGATGAAAATTTTAGCGCCCTCAAACTTCACTTAGTTTATACTTAGAATATGAACTTCGATCGATTTTTATTGGCAGCACGGACAAGTTGACATGGGAGTACGATTTCTGGTATTCTAAAAAGCTAATTAGTAGATTTGATATTTACAAACTAGCAGCAACAGCTAGTATCCTCAAGTTTAGATTGAATTTTGCTTTGTTTTATATTTCCCTAGACCGATAGAGAACTTCAGTGGCTGAGCGTGATTGAATTAAAAGGTTCCGAAAAGTTGCCGATGCTCAAAAAAGCGGATCTTCAAGTCAATACCGGTCTCAATGGATTAGACCATGTTTTGTCTTGGTTTTCACAATTGTACGACTCCCGAATTCCTACAAGTGTGTGGCTCAGGTGTCAGTTAGCTTTGGCTGAGGGCTTTACGAATGCGGTGCGTCACGCGCACAAGGGCAAACCAGCGGATTTGCCTGTTGACATTCAGGTGGCGGTGTTCGCTGAATCTTTAGAGATTAAAATTTGGGACTCGGGCGATCCGTTTGATTTAGAGAAAAAAATCCAAGATATTTCGGAAAAAGTAGATATTCACTCTCCGGGCGGGCGGGGCCTAAAATTGATCAAAGACATCGCAGACAGTATTAGTTACGAGAGAACGGCTGATGGACGGAACTGTTTGTCGATGGTCAAAAATTATTCGCCGTGTCTCAATGCCGAAGGATGAAGCTGATATTTTGGAACTGCCGGAGGAACTTTTCGGTTAATGAAATCGATCGGCTTTTAAACGCGGGACAGAGGATTCAGCCACAGCAGAATTGTCCGTTTTAATTCATTTAATTCTCGATACACTTCTTGTTTTACCCATTGCCCGATCGCATCGAAGGGCGTAAAAATTTGACCTACAGGCCAGCTAACATCTTGACCTAAGGGCGTTTGATGGTTGCCGGTCAGGGTCTCAACTGTAATCATCTCGGGAAATCGTGCCTTTAGCAGTTTGGTCAACAGCAGGGTTTGGTCGATGTTGTCGCCGTTAAATTTCACTAAAAGATTGCGCCGGATTTGATAGCTATCTTGGACGAGGCGATTAGTTTCTTGCGGGGACGGCGTAAACTCGACGTTAAAGACGGGGGAAATTTGCTCGACGATCGGGATTGCTTCGGATGCCGCATAATTGTTGAAAGAAATCAGAATATTGCCTGCCCTTTCTACGTCAAACACAGAACCGATCAGCAAGTGAAGTTTGCATCCCATGCTGTGTCCCATACCGTAAATGGGGAGATAGGAAGATTTGAGCAATTTAGTGGCCCGCAGCCGATCGAGGGCATTTTCAAATTTGTTGAGGACATCGCGGGCGATCGCAATATGATCCAGAGTATTGACAAACGGCGTTGCTACTACAACATATCCTTGGTTCCCCAAAGCTTCTAACAGCCAGCGATAAGTGAGTTGCGGTGCTGTCGCCACAAATGCACCGCCGAGAAAATGTACGATCGCGATCGGTCTTGAAGGAATTAATACCCAGTTACCAGAAATTTCTTGCCAGTCCATAAATTCAATCTAATTCCAAATAAAAAGGCGATCGTCCTCTGAAGGTATAAGGCAGAACTTTTTGTAATTTTTTGCTTTTACTTTCTGCCTCAAAAGGGGCTTTGCCAACCATTTTTTCATTCAAAAAACTTGGCTCTTTACTTATATATGATATTTAGTGTAACTGTTTTGGCGGCAAATAGCACGGGGGCGAACGCTGTTATTTCTGCCCTGTATAGGGTTGAAGCTGACATCCGATCGCGACATTCAAAAATTTTTATATCGTTTCCCATCGCACGGCGGCAAGCCGCTGCAGTTGTTATTGCGGGTAATTGACCCGACAGGATATTAACAGTCAAATACCACTCAAGACCCGAAGAGGGCCTATTAACTAGCCCCTGCGCGATCGGCTTTGATGCAGGGCGGGCATCACCTAGTTTCTGGCAGCATCTCACTTTTGTCGCCAAGCTATAAATTAAAGTTTTGAAGCAGGAGGCAGAAGGAAAGAGTCAGAATGCAGGAGCGAGAAGAAGTGTTTTTACAAATATGAGATGCTCCTTAGTTTCTTGACTAAAACCTGTATAAAAATATCAGCTCCTTGAGGATAACCCCCCGAATTCAGAAACTCGCGGGGGGTTTAATTCTGCCGAATTACTGATGCCTTCTGCCTTTTGATGACTCAGCTTCTCGTGAGCCTTCATCCATTTCCACTTGTTCAGAGTAGCTTGAGGATTGAGCACTGTGGTAGCGATGCCGTAAACAATAGTCGGCAAAACCTCCCGATTTAAAAAACTTTGCCCCAGCTTTCTCATGTAGTGCAGTGCCAAAACTTCTCGGAATTTGTTAATCTTTTTCAAAAGGGGCAAATTCTTAAAGCGTATCTGTTCGTACTCGTGGAGTGATAACTCTTTTTCTCCCCGCAAGCGCCGCAGTTGGTTTTCCTTGACACAATCAGAAGCTATGCGCTTTTTCAGCCAGTGCTTGTCCGTGAGAGACTTTCCTCTAATTCGATAATTTCCCAAAGGTTCTGTCGTAGCTAGCAAGCCGTACTTTTGAGCGAGTTTGGTAAATAACTCTGTATCTTCTCCTACCTCCCAATCTTCTGCAAACCCACCTTCTTTGAGAAGAATGGAGCGATCGACTACAACAGAAGACGGGAAAACCCAAGGGCTTTCGCCTGTCTCCTTAATCGCCTGCATTTCTGCTTTAGTTGTAGGATAGGTGGGAATGTAACTCAATTTGTTGCCGCGCTTGTCTAAATACCGCAAAGCGTGAGCCACAGCTTTGACTTCGGGATTGTCTGCGAGCATCTTCAAACAAACTTCTAGCTTGTTGATTTCCCAGGTATCGTCGCTGTCGATAAACGCTACATACTCGCCCGTTGCCCGATATATCATTAAGTTTCTCGCCTTAGAAACCCCGTAATTTTGAGGATTCCGGAAGTATTGAATTCTCGAATCTTGTTCCGCCAGTTTAGCGGCAACTTTGTTAGTAGCGTCAGTAGAGCAGTCATCAACAATTAAAATTTCTAGATTCTTGTGGGTACCATTGAGTACGGAGGCAACTGTCTCGGCCAGAGTGTCGGCAGCATTGAAGGCAGGAATGATTACGCTGACTTTTTGGCTGTTCATAACTTGCATTAGGTGTGGTTTGGTAGGGGTTAGCCGAAGTATAGTCTATAAGCAGACACTCTGACTCATTTACGTGCAAGTACCTGTAGTCACGAAAATTGCCTACATAGTGCCAATATAACAGGCTTACCTACCTAAGTGTTATCTACCATAAGGGGGGGAAACGTGTTAGGAGAGGGAGTGCAGACTATTGGGCGACAATTTTTCTGACACACAAGCCTCGGCTGCGAGGCATTGACGGTTTTGTCGGGGGATTGAAGTTTTCCTAAAGTCGATCGGATATTTTTGCTTTAATCGGACTTACCCAGAGAAACCACGCATCCCCCAAAATTGTTGGTTTGACAACTATAGCAATCCTAAATGATTTTCTATATCTAGAGCAATCCTAAATGGTTTTCTCTGTGTAAGTATATTGACGTATTTTGGGGAAATCAAATTTATGTTCGTTAGTAAAAAACTCAAACAAAAACTTGACAATCTTAAAAGACCTACATAAATACCAATACTTTCTTAAAAAGTTTTTAGCTTGTAACCAAATATCTTCAACGGGATTCTGTTGGTCCGCATTGGGAGCAAATAAAATACAAGTAATTGACCAATTATCAGGTTCTTTGTCACCATTTAGTTCTAATAAAAAGTCTCTAAATTCTCCATACTTATGATAACTAGCTCCATCCCAAATCAAGATAATCTTGCGATTTTTATATTTATCTTGTAAGTGTTTTATGAATGTAACTGTTGATTTTCCATCACCAGATGGATGGCTCTGAATATGGAATTCTTTGCTTTGATAATTGAGGGCGCCAAAATAAGTTTGTCTATCTTTTTCATTGGTAATTGGGACTTCAA
>NZ_JAUBSX010000099.1:0-3086 GCF_036704885.1 Microcoleus sp. F4-D5
CAGATGATATCACCATCTACCCCTTTTGCCTAGAATGACCTCCTACTCTACCTTTCAGAGATGCCGTGAAAAGTAAGTTCCTGAGTCAACTTCTCCCGACTCAAATCTCCGATTTGTAAAGTTTTCTGAAGATTAGGCGACATTCTGCATAAAACTAGCGCCTCCCTCCAGATAGATAAGTGAAGGCTGGTTTTTGAGTGCGACGGGCGATCGCCCTTTAACACTCGCCAACTGTCAACCTTTAATTTTTTACAAAAATTACCCGGATGTCTGCATCTACCTTTGCCAACAAATTCTATCTGTTCAGCTTGGCTTTAAGTCTCCTAAGTGCGATCGGCCTTTCCCTACCCCAATCTGTTCAAGCTGCCAGCCTTACTCTCAGTCAACCACAGTCGCTTAACACACAAGAATCGCTTCCTACACCAGAAGGAACACCTAGACCTAATGACGACGACGGAATTTATCTCGATCGTACAATTCCAACATTTGAATTACCCGAAACAGTTGCCAGTATAGTTTTAGAAAATGCCTCTCAAGCTTCAGGTTTGCCAGTTTCCAACCTGGAAATTGTCAGCGTTCGCCAAGTCACATGGACAGATGGTTGTATGGGACGGGGAGGGCCAAATATAGTCTGTACAATGGCCCTAGTTGATGGTTGGATTGTCACGGTAGGAAGCGGCCAAGAAAAATTTGTTTATCACACCAATGGTTCCAGAACTTTTTTAGCTAACGATGGTAATACTCCCCCTGTTCCCAATCCTCCCCCTATTGGCGATCCTCCCCCGATATCTCGTCCACCGCTACGCCCTTGTCCTGATGGTGCTCCTAAATGCGATCCTTTTATACCAGCAGAACCCGGTTCATCTCAACAAAATCCCATTATGCCAAATGTAACTTTACCCGGTTTATGGAGTTTCTTCGATGTTCCGACAGATAGACATATCGATCCGCCCACAGCTTACGGTTTTCGCTACGAGATGACTTCCGACTCTCTCTTTACTCAAATTCGTGATTTTCCCACTGGTTTTAATACACCTTTTACTGTGTTAGTAAAAGATATACTTTTGGGTGAATTTACAGTCGGGAATAGCGTCTATTTTAGCAACTATAGCAAGTTGTTGGGCAACTTGCTCATCGGCGGTAGCGGAGTTAAAGAGTTTAGCGTCACTGGTCTGAATGTCGATCCGACTAATCCCGCTGCGTTTCCGATAAAACTTGCATTCAATACAGCTAAAGCCAACTTGAATATGCACGCCCTGCTTAAGGAAGAAGCCGAAGCTGTTCCTGAACCTTCAGTGATGTTAGGCTTATTTGCTTCCGCTTCTTTCCTCGTTGGTGCTGTGCGGAAACGCAAACAAAAATTTTACCGCTGATTTTCATAAACTTGGGTTTTGGGGAAAAGTGCGATTTCTTACGCGATAGCTTTACCCGCTTTGCCCTAACCTGAGTTCTCATCAGTAGAATTACGCAAAAAAACACACAAACTAGAGCGGTTTATCAAGTCTTTATCAAATCTTTATCAAGTCTTTTCAAAATATTGATTTACATTAGCGATGAAATGCCTAATAATGGGTTTTATCAAAAGTAATCACTATTTTTTTCCTAAAAAGCGATGCCTACGCCCATTCCTGCTAGTTGCTTTTTGTAAATCTAAGTTTATTTATCGGGGTGCAAATGTCTAATATTGAAATCGGTAGTCTAAAAGATAACTATTTCCATATCGGTTCCACTGGTAAAACAGATCCTACAGATACCTATTTTTTCAGTCTCCCCACTATGGGTAGTGCCCGAATCTCTGCTGAAGGTTTTAGCAGCGATATCAATTTGGAACTGCGGGACAAAGAAGGGAAGGTAATCAAAAGTATTTCAACTAGCGACACAAATGCTGGAATTATTAACATCGATAATTTAGGTGCGACGGACTATATTTTAAATGTTTCTACTGTTTCCGGTTACACAAACTATCAAGTCAGTCTAACTCCAGATGGTAAAGTCGATCCGTTAACGGGCATGGGGGTTGATGCGGGATTTTTTGTCACAGAAAAAAGTAAAGTAGGCTTCGATCTCCTCAACGATGGTGGCAGATATCAAGGTGAAATAGCTATTTTTAGCCTCGATGGTATGGATAAATTCACTTCAGATTATAGGGGATTTATTAAGGAAGCTACCAGGCGAGCGCTAAGTAATTCTGTATTGGGTCATATCGTGATTTCTGAATCCATAGAGGGGGCAAATCCCCTATTTAGGGGCAGTTTGGGAGAAGAAAATTATAATAATGAGCCCTATAAGGGCGTGAAGACATTTCCCACAACTCCCGGAAAGGCTTATGCTGTAATGTTGGTGCCAAATGGTAAAGTCCAAGAGGTTTTTGACAATCCCGATATTGGTGGAGATAAGCGTCCGCTGTTTTCATTATCTAGTCTCAATCCAAATGATGCTTGGCTGTACGGTCAAATAGCGGGTGTTACTGGTGATGGCTTGGTATTTTCCCTAGAGGATCAGCGGGTTGATACGGGTTCGGATGGGGACTATCAGGATGTTATTTTCAGGTTGACAGGTGCAACCGGTAAAGCGGTATTGTTGAAAGAAGTAATTAATCCCGATAAGGATTGGACTACATCTGAAGGCGGGAAGAATTTCATCGATTTTCTCAACTCAATTCCACCAGAAAACACACCACCGCAAGACTTACAATTTGATATAAAATTGATTTATACAACAGGTGAAGCGATTGAGTTGACAAGTGGAAAAGTTGCTGATGCTAATGGAGCGATCGATCTAGCTAGAATAGATTTATCACTGCGAAAAGAAGGCGGCGAGTGGACGAATTTGGAAGGTACGACAAATTTTATAGCGGATAGTCAAGGGTTTGCAACTTTTAGTTATTCTCTACCTGCTTTAGCGACAGGGACTTATGAATTAGAGGCGATCGCCTACGATAAAGAAGGTGCTAGCAGCAATACGGTACTCAAAAGCTTTACTGTCAAAGAAGCTACAGTTACACCAACGCCAACACCCACTCCAACAAATACAGCACCACAAGACTTACAGTTTGATGCTTTACCGACTTACACATTAGGAGAAAC
>NZ_JAUBSX010000099.1:3186-23695 GCF_036704885.1 Microcoleus sp. F4-D5
AGGCGGAGAATGGGTGAAAATTAGTAATGCTGAAAGTTTCACTGCTGATAGTCAAGGGTGGGGAACTTTTAGCTATTTTTTATCGGACTTAAGTGTAGGAAATTATGAATTAGAGGCGATCGCCTACGATAAAGAAGGCGCTACCAGCAATACGGTACTCAAAAGCTTTACTGTCAAAAACGCAACGCCAACTCCAACTCCAACGCCGATTCCGACTCCAACTCCAACTCCAACAAATACAGCACCCAAAAATTTGCAATTTGATGTTTCAACTACTTATACAGTAGGGGAAGAAATCAGCTTTACGGGCGGTAAAGTTTACGATCCAGATGGTGTTGGCGACCTCAAAAAAGTAGAAATTTCTCAAAGAAAGGAAGGCGGAGAATGGGTGAAGGTTAACAATGTTGAAACTTTCACGGCAGACAGTCAAGGGTGGGGAACTTTTAGCTACTCGCTATCAGAACAGTTAAGTGCGGGGAATTATGAATTAAAGGCGATTGCCCACGATAAAGCCGGCGATACTAGCGAGACGGTAATCAAAAGCTTTACTGTCAAAAACGCAACGCCAACTCCAACTCCAACGCCGACTCCAACTCCAACACCAACTCCGACTCCGACTCCCACACCAACGCCAACACCAACTCCGATTAACCGATCACCAAAAAATTTGCAATTTAGCCTGCCAACTACTTCTAAACCAAATGAGGCAGTTGAGTTAACAAATACCAAAATTTTTGATGCCAATGGATCTGATAATTTAGCTAAAGTAGATTTCTGGTTGCAGAAAGAGGGGGGAGAATGGACGGATATTAGTGATGCTACTACTTTTACTCCCGACAGTTCCGACAATCGTTGGGCAACTTTTAATTACACGTTGAGTGGGTTGGCTGCAGGTAAATACAAATTCAGGGGTATCGCCTACGACAAATCCGGTGCAGCAAGCACTGAAGTCATGTCGAACTTCTCGATTAATACTGCGCCGAGCGATTTACAATTCAAAATCTATCCGCTTTATACAACCGGAGAACAACTTAGCTTCGTCGGTGCTAAGGTGATGGATGCTGAAGGAGCGAGCGACATCGATCGAGTTGACTTTTGGTTGCAGAAAGAAGGCGGTGACAAAATTGAGATTGCGAATGATGTAACTCAGTTTGAGAGCGATAGTGATGGGGTCGGACGATTTAATTTTAGCTACGATTTAAGCCAATTAACACCCGGTAGCTATCAATTGAAGGCGATCGCCTACGACAAATCCGGTGGTGCTAGCGAAGTCGCGACAGAAAAATTTGCCCTCATTACTAATCCCGGTGAAAGCGGGCTTTCCGATGATGTCAAGTTGGCGATCGTCGGTGCTGCAAATCTCGACAGCTACCCACCAGAAGCTTTAGCCGCAACGCGGGAGTGGGTTGTTTGGCTGACGCCCGGACAGTCTTCCGAACAATTAGCAGCTAGTATTGGCGCGATCGATCGGGGAGATACCGGTCACATTCCCAACACTTTTATCTGGGAATTTCCAGAGGGAATCGCTCCGTTAGAGGTGGCGGCTCAGCTAGCAACAGTTTCAGGATTAGAATATGCTTACCCGCAGGTGCCCGTTAGCTTAAGGTTGTTGCACGAACCGCAGGAAACTTTATACAGAGATCAGTGGAATTTACAGAATGCAAATCTCCCCGCTGCTTGGGACGTGGTTAATCCTGCTACTCCCCAAACTGTGCGGGGGCGGGGTGTAACTATTGGGATTGTTGATGATGGTTTGCTATACAATCACCCAGATTTAAGAAGTCGGTATAACCCTAGTGCGAGTTGGGATTTTACAGATCGGGATAGCGATCCGTCGCCCACATCCACAACTAGCTTTACAGCAAATCTTTCACAACCAACAGTTAATAGTTGGAACAGTATAGGATTCTCTATACCTGTGAATTTGACGGGGATGGTGACTGGTGTTAATGCTAGCTTCGATTTAAGTCAATCCCTGCCACCTAATTTGCCCAAACCTGAAGATTTGCAAGTATCTCTTTACAGTCCTGATGCATCCGCGTTCAGCCTTTTCTACCGACGTGCTTCTTTTGGTGCAAGATTGTGGTGGCCCGGTATGGATGATTTGAAATTCACGCAAAAAGCCGACCTGATTTTTACTGGAAATAGCACTCAAAGTTTCATTCTAAATCAATTTAATGGTAGTTATGCTGGTGGTAATTGGCGATTAGAAATTAAGAATCCCAACCCTGATGAGTATGATGCTAACGAAATGCGCCTGCTTAGTGAAGAACTGCTGAAACGCTGGACATTACAAATTAACACTGCTAACCCTCACGGAACCGCAGTTGCAGGAATTGCTGCAGCCAGTGAAAACGGTAGAGGGATTATGGGTGTGGCTCCAGAAGCGAAATTAGCAGGGCTGCGACTATTTGGTAACACAGATCCGCTCAATTATAAGGTTGACCCCTTGGGAAAACAGGTTGCTGATGCTTTGTTCGATCCTCGGACGCAACCGGGACAATCTAATCGCAACCAGTCGATTGATATTTTTAATAACAGTTGGGGCCCTGAATACATGAGGCGGCAACCTTTAGCTCTGCAAGCTTTGGAAACAGGAGTTACCAAAGGTCGAAATGGGCTGGGAAATACCTATGTATTTGCTGGTGGCAATGAAGGGAATTTCTACGGGAATGTCAATTATAATAGCTTCGCTAGTTCCCGTAATGCGATCGCCGTAGGTGCGATCGATCGAGCAGGAAATCACGTCAATTACAGCACACCCGGAGCGGCAATTTTAGTTTCAGCATCCTCCGACAATGGCGATCCTAATAACCCACAAGGGATTACAACAACAGATATTTTTGGAACTGGCCCTGGTGGCTATGCTAACGATTTTGGCGGGACTTCTGCGGCTGCGCCTGTAGTTTCTGGAGTGAATGCTTTGATGTTGGAGGCGAATCGCAACCTTACCAACCGCGATGTGGAACACATTTTGGTCAAGACGGCTCGAAAAAACGATTCAAATGGCACAGATGCAGCAGGAAACCCCAAATGGGTGCAGAATAAAGCGGGACTTTTGGTTAGTTACGAGTATGGCTTTGGGGCTGTCGATGCCGCCGCTGCGACGAATGCTGCTGTTAATTGGACGCCTGTCGGAAAGGAAGTTAAAGTAACTTCTAACTTGCAGAATGTAATTAAAGCAATTCCTGATGGCAATGCAACGGGAGTAGAAGCGAAGGCTGCGATTTCCCAAAATATTATTCTTGAAAAAGCCGAAGTAATTCTTAATGCCAATCATGCCGACTGGGGCGACTTAACAGTCAAACTCATTTCGCCGGATGGCACGGAATCAATTTTAGTAAATACCATCCCTGACATCCCTAATTCCAACAATAGCGACAAACTTGTGCCAGATTCTCCTCAATGGAGGTTTACTTCTGTCCGACACTGGGGCGAGCTATCAAAGGGTGAATGGAAGTTGCAAGTTATTGATAAGAATGGCAACCAATTTAAAGGAGATTGGAATACTTGGCAACTCAACCTTTACGGATTGGAGCTAGATGAGTCTCCTAATGTTGTTACCAATACAAAAGACAGCGGTCCGGGCAGTTTGCGGGAGGTTTTGACTTGGGCAAATAGCAGCCCTGGCAAGGATACAGTTCTCTTCAAGATTCCTCCCACAGATCCTGGCTACAATACCAGCAACAATGCTTTTACCATTCGACCGCTATCACCGCTGCCACGGATTACAGATTCAGTAATTATTGATGGAACCAGCCAGCCGGGATATTCAACTCGACCAGCGATTGAATTAGATGGCAGTAATGTATCCGTGGATGGTTTGTATATCTCTGCTGGCAACAGTACGGTAAGAGGCTTAACCATCAACCGTTTTGGTGTTGACGCTATCAGATTGAGCGATAATGGCGGTAACCTTATTGAAGGAAACTTCATTGGTACTGATGTAACTGGTACTCAAGATTTAGGCAACGGCTATAGTGGCATATCAGTTTGGTCTTCTAATAATACTATTGGCGGTACAACGGTTAAAGCACGAAATATCATATCGGGCAACGAGCGCGTTGGCATTTACATGGAGGGGGCAAGTGCTAGCAATAACCTCATTCAAGGCAACTATATCGGTAGCGATATCACGGGTACTCAAAAATTGGGAAATACAAATGGTGGTATTTTTATTTTTGGCGCACCTAACAACACTATTGGCGGGACAGCAGTTGGAGCATCAAACTTGATATTCGGTAACGGTAGGAATGGTGTCTCTCTTACCCGTGCTAGTGCGACGGGCAATGCTATTTTATCTAATTCGATCTTGGGGAACGCTCTCTTGGGAATCGATCTGGGAAATGATGATTTGACGGTAAATGATGTGGGAGATAGCGACACGGGTTCTAACAACTTCCAGAATTTTCCCGAGCTGACTTCCGCGATCTCTAGCGGTGGAAATACGACAATTCAAGGAAAGATAAATAGCACTCCCAACACTACATTCAGAGTAGAGTTCTTCTCTAACAAACTTTTAGATGACTCTGGTTTTGGTGGGGGTGAGTTTGGTAGTGGTGATTTTGGTGGTGGCGGTTATGGAGAAGGAGAGAAGTTCCTTGGGTTCCAAAACGTAACGACTGATAGTAATGGCAATGCTAATGTTGAGATTAAGTTACCAGTAGCTGTTCCCATTGGTCAATTTATTACTGCCACGGCTACAGATCCGAATAATAATACTTCGGAGTTTTCTCAGAACCTTGAAGTTAAAGCAAATTCCGATCCTAAGCTAGAGTGGGTACGCCAGTTTGGTACTCCGCTTCAGGAGATAGGTAGAGATATTGCCACAGATAGTGCTGGAAATGTTTATATGGTTGGTTTGACAGGGGATGGCGATGCTACTACCGGTAACTGGGATACTTTATTCACCAAGTATGACGCTAATGGTAACCTACTTTGGCAGAAACAATTAGCTGACCCTGCAACGGATTATGCTTTAGGAGTAAAGATTGACGCAGCCAATAATGTTTATATTATTGGATACACTAATACCAATTCTGATTCTGACCGTGATGCTTATATCTATAAATATGATACCAATGGTAGTGAAATCTGGAAGAAAGTATTTAGCAGTCAAGATACCTTTGCGGATGCGGCAGACTACGCTACCGGAGTCGGCATTGATAATGCAGGCAATATCTATGTTGCTGGTAATACTTGGAGCTCTTTTAATCCTGAGAAAGCATGGTCAAAAAATCCTCCCAATCAAGATGCTTTCATCGCTAAATACGATACTAATGGCAATCAGGTTTGGATTAAAGATTTTGGCACAGATCAAGACGAAAATGTGCGATCAGTTACTACTGATAATGCCGGCAACAGCTATATTGTAGGACAAACTAGCGGAAGTTTGGGAGTCCGCGTGGATGGAGTAGATGCTTTCATCGCTAAATATGATACTAATGGCAACCAAGTTTGGTTGCGTCAGTTTGGTACATTAGCCTCCGACATTGCTTATGGAGTAAAACTTGACAGTGCTGGTAGTATTTATGTCACTGGAAGCACTAGAGGCAACTTGAACGGCAATAACAATAGCGGTGGAGCGGATAGTTTTGTAGTGAAGTATGATTCCAACGGCAATCAGTTTTGGACGAATCAGTTTGGAACGGTTGGCAGTGAAAATATACCCGGAGTTAGCTTAGATAAAAATGGGAATATATATGTTGCCGGCATGACTGAGGGTTCTTTAGATGGCAGTACGAATGCAGGAAACTATGATATCTTTGTAACCAAGTTGGATAGCAGTGGCGTTCGTTCGTGGAGCCAACAGCTAGGTACTGCGGGTGAAGATAATGCATACAAGCTCTTTATCGACGATGCTAACAACATCTATATAACTGGCAGTGTCAGCGGGTCCTTGGAAGGTCAGCCCCATGCAGGCTCTAGCGATGCTGTTCTACTCAAATATAAGATTGGTTAAATAATAGGCAACTAATAGGTAGGTGCTGTGTCGCGTGAGCAATAAAACAAAAGCCAAAATATTCTGCATTCTATTTTACATTTGTGGCTTTCCAACTTGGGCGATCGCCCAAGTTGTCCCCGATGCCACTCTACCCAACAATTCCACCGTCACCCCAGACGGCAACACCTTTACCATTGAAGGCGGCACGGAAGCGGGGCGCAACCTATTCCACAGCTTTCGCGAATTTTCCGTCCCCACCGGTGGCACAGCGTTTTTCAACAACGTTGATACGATTCAAAATATCTTCACTCGCGTCACAGGCGGGTCAATTTCTAACATTGATGGCATTCTCGAAACCAAGAACCCTGCTAACCTATTTCTCCTTAACCCCAACGGCATTATTTTTGGTCCGAATGCCAGCCTGAATATCGGTGGCTCGTTTCTAGGCACTACAGCTAATAGCATTAACTTTGCTGACGGCACCTCATTCAGTGCCACAAACACCCAAACAACTCCTCTGCTAACTATCAGCATTCCCACTAGCTTGCAATTTGGTCTGAATCCCGGTCAAATTGTCAATCAATCTATCGCAACTTCCGCAATTGAGGAAAGTAACCAAGAACCTGTAGGCTTAGAAGTTGCAGAAGGTCAAACTTTAGCGCTAGCAGGCGGCGACATAGCGCTTCCCGGCGGCATTCTGACAGCATCGGGAGGCAGGATTGAACTTGGTAGCGTTGCTGGCAATAGCTCAGTCAGCCTGACCCTCAACGACTCAGGTTTCGCACTCGGATATGCAGGCGTCCAGAACTTCCAAGACATTCAACTGTCACAAGGTGCTGTTGTCGATGCTGGCGGTGAAGGTGGCGGCACTATTCAAGTACAGGGACGGCGGGTGGTGCTGACGGAGGACTCAGGAATTCTCTCCCAGACTTTCGGCAACCAAGACGGAGGTGCAGTCTCCATCCAAGCAGTACAGTTCACCGCTGAAGGTGGTGGTTATGTAGATACAACGACCTACGGTGCTGGTCGGGGGGGCAATTTATCCGTCACAGCTACAGATTCCATAGAACTAAGTGGAACTAATCCTGATGGCACTTTGCCCAGCGGTTTCTTTGCTCAAGTCGATTTACAGGAAGGGCAAACTGCACCAACCACGGGAAATGCAGGAGATTTAACGATCGCCACCGGTCGATTAATTCTGCGAGATGGCGCACAGATAGCATCAAATACTTTTTCTGATGGTTCGGGGGGAAGATTAACTGTCGCTGCTTCCCAGTCCATAGAACTAATAGGCAGATCGGCAAACGGTCTGATTCCGAGCGCCTTGCTAACTCAAGCTGAACCTGATTCTTCTGGGAATTCACAAGATTTAACCATTTCCACCAGGCAGTTGACCTTGCGAGATGGCAGTGAAATTTCATCTACCACCAACAGCACGGGGAATGCAGGCAATATACTCATTCAAGCGTCCGAGCAGTCGATCGTTCAAGATCTTGCTGGAGTGTCTGCTTTCACTTTAGGTAATGGGCGCGGTGGCAAGATCACCATTGAAACAGGACGCTTGATCGTTCAAAATGGCGGTCAGGTATTAGCAACAACTCAAGGCAGCGGGCAAGCAGGGACTTTAACTGTCAATGCCAGAGAATCTGTCGAACTCGCTGGAACTGGTATAGATGGATCTCCCAGCGGTTTGTTCACCCAGTCCACAGGGAAAGTAACGGACTCTGATGCTGGCAATGCAGATGACTTGACAGTAACAACCAGGCAGTTAACGGTTCGGGATGGAGCCGCGATATCAGCAGATACTTTTGCAGGTGGAAAGGGAGGTTCTCTTGCAGTCAATGTTTCAGAGTCTATTGAAGTGACTGGAACTTCCGGCATCGTGCCACCAGAGGTTTCTCCCTTAGTCAGGGCCGACGGGCGTTTGCCCAGCCGTTTGACAGCAGTGACAACGGGCAGCGGAGAAGCAGGGAACGTAACGATTAATACAGGTAATACAGGACTGCTGAGTGTACGGGATGGGGCAAGTGTTGCTGTAGATGGGAGTCGAGGTACGGGTTCTGCCGGCAACCTGGAGGTTCAAGCAGGCGACATCCGCTTGGACAATGGTATTATTACGGCGGAAACATTTTCGGGCGATCGCGGCAATATCAACCTCCGAGTGTCAAACTACTTACTGATGCGCGACAACAGCAACATTACCGTCACCGCCAGCGGCAATGCCAGAGGTGGCAATATCAACATCAATACCAGAGCCGTAATTGCTGGTATCAACAGCGACATCACGGCCAATGCCGTCAACCAAGCAGCCGGCCGCGTGGAAATTACAGCCCCAGAAGGCATTTTTGGAGCCCGATCGCGCCGTGAAACAGCTCCCGCTGCCAACCTCACCAGCGACATCACCGCTACTTCCCTGGCCGGCCCGCAACTCGACGGTGATGTGCTCCTCAACACTCCTGACGTTGACCCCACCCAAGGCGCGGTTCAGTTGCCGGAGACGATCGCCAATCCCGACGCGATCACCCAAATTTGTCCGGCTCAACGGAAGCCGGGAGAAGACAGAACCTTTACCAGAACCGGGCGCGGCTTGCCTGCCAATCCGGGGGAAACCCTCAGCGGCGGCTCTGCAACCGTAGGCTTAGCTGACGCTGTACCGCCTGTCGAAGGGCGATCGAGAACTGCACCACCCCAGCAGGCGGTTCGCCCCGCTGCTCGCCCCATCCAACCGGCTCGCGGTTGGGCGGTTAACAGCAAAGGGGAAGTCATTTTCACTGCCAATCCTGCATCGGTTCCGCTTCAAAGTCCCGTTACTCCTAACCCACCCTGCAATGTTCAATAACAGAAATCGGAACTGGGGCGATCGCTTGTTGCCGTTGAGTGCGGGCTTGTTAGCAAGCAGCTTGGCAGCTAGCCCGCTGAAGGCGCAAACTGTTCTGCAGCAGCCTGCTGAAGAGTTGAATGCGCGCGAACTCCCAAACTTGACTGTTCAGATTCCCAACCCCGCAGAACCTCTGGAACGCCAAACCACTCCTTCCCGGCAGAACCCGCAAAACCTGCCACCTACAGAACCCTCTCCCACACTGGAAGAAAGAAAGATTGAACCCAATTTCGATACCGGTGAAGCTTACGAATGCTCTATCCCAGTGCCGTCAGAAGAGCGATCGCCCGCAACTCAAACGCCGGAAGATAGCACAACCGATCGAGCGGAAGATAGCACAACTGATGGAGCGGGGGATAGCACAACTGATGGAGCGATCGAGGCGATCACAGTTACTAATTTTCGCTTCGTTGGCAATACAGTTTTCAGTCAAGAAACTCTCGATCGAGAAGTTACCCGACAATTTCTCAAATTAGATAGCACTACTAACCGCTTCCGAGAAAGTCAAATTACTTTCGCTCAATTGCAGCAAGTAATTTCCGAAGTCACAAAGTTTTACAATCAAAGGGGATACATTAACTCTTTTGCCTACATTCCCACAACCAGCGAAGAACCCAATCAACGATTGCAAAATAGAGGCGCTGCGGTCGAAGTTATTATTAAAATCGTTGAAGGCGGATTGGAATCAATTCGAGTCAGGAGGCGGACGGCAAGGCAACGCCTCAACCTCGATTATGTATGCAGCCGTTTGGCGATTGCATCGCAACCTTTAGAAGTTTCTCGCCTGCTAGATGCTCTGCGATTGCTCGAACTCGATCCATTAATCGAAAATATTTCTGCTGAATTGATACCCGGTTCGCAGGTACACAGAAGTGCATTAGAAGTTAAATTTGAAGAGGAAAAAACTTTCAGTGTAGCAGTATTGATAGATAACCGCCGCGCTCCCAGCGTCGGTACTGTCCGCCGCCAAGTGGAAGTAAACGAAGCAAATTTGTTGGGACGCGGAGATGATTTGAGTCTTGCCTACACGAATACCGACGGCAGCAATGCCTTCGATCTAAGCTATACATTGCCCTTAAATCCGAATAACGGAACGGTTAATGTAGCAGCAGGAACTACTGCAAATCGCGTCGTTGAACCGCCTTTTGAAGATGTCGATCTCAGAGCGGCGGCGCGATATTTAGATATTACTGTGCGGCAACCTTTATTAAGGACTCCCCGACAAGAAGTTGCGATCGGTTTGACTGCAACTCGGCGGGAAAGCGGCACTTCAATTTTAGGCGAAGATTTCCCCCTCTCTCCGGGAGCCGATGAAAAAGGGCGATCGCGCATTTCGGCCCTGCGATTCTTTCAGGATTGGACGGTGCGGAGCAATGAAGAATTGTTGGCATTTCGATCGCAATTTAGTTTGGGATTGGACGCCTTCAATGCTACTGTTAACTCAGAAGCTCCTGACAGCAGATTTTTGGCATGGCGGGGACAAGCCCAGTGGGTTCGCCGTTTGGCAAGAGACACTTTTGTCTTTGCCAGCACCGACTTGCAATTAGCAGATAGAGCGCTTTTACCTCTAGAACAATTTGGTCTTGGAGGTTTCAATAGCGTGAGAGGCTACCGGCAAGATTTACTGTTAGGCGATAATGGAATTGCCGCATCGGCCGAGCTGCGATTTCCGATTGTCGGTCGGTCTGATCGAGGGTTAGGAGTCGTACAAATTGCTCCTTTTATTGATGCGGGGAGAGTGTGGAACAGTTCCGGTAGAGAGGATTTCGATCCTCAAACGTTGGTATCTGTGGGGGCGGGATTGCGCTGGGAAATGAGCGATAACCTTGCAGCAAGTTTTTATTGGGGCATTCCTTTAGTTGACGTGAATTCGAGGCAGAGGACATGGCAAGAAAAAGGGTTACATTTTTCCGTGCGATCGAGGTTTTATTTTTGAAACTTACGCGCCAAATCAAGATAAAAAGTATTAGGTTGTTTTCTATCCTATTTTTAACAGTATTATTCTCAGTTTTAGCAACAAACGTCCGAGCTCACCAAATATTTAGTTGGGAAGTAGGAAAAACAGAAATTACTCAACAAAATCGTGTGGGGGCGATCGCTGCTGCCCTCCAGCAACGAGAGGGAAGTGAATGGGAAAAGTTAGCAAGGGAAAGCTATGCGGCAGGAGAGTTTGAGGAAGCAGCGAAGTATTGGCAGCAAGCTGTGGCGGCTTTTGAAGTTAAAGGAGATTGGTTAAATCAAGCGATCGCCCTCAGCAACCTTTCGTTAACTTACCAACAGTTGGGACGCTGGCAGGAGGCAGAAACAGCAATTGAAAAAAGTTTGAGCTTGCTGCCGCAGGAGTCGGGGGAAAATTCGCCAGCAGAACTAAGGGCGATCGCTCAGACTCTTGACATCAAAGGCAACGGGCAATGGGAACGGGGGCCAGTCAATTTTGCTTTAAAAACTTGGCAGCAAGCTGCTAGCATTTATGTTAAATTAAAGGATGAATTCGGGTGGAAGCGCAGCTTGATTTCTCAAGTCAAAGCCATGCAAGAGTTAGGGCTTTACGAACAGGCTTGTCAAACATTAATGCCAGCGATCGAGGTGGATAATAAGGGAAAATTTGCCCTTCCCGATCGAACCTGCGATCTGTTAACCAATAGCAATAGTTTAAATGAATTAGAAAAGCTTTTACAAACACTATTAAATCCAAATTTAAAAAGCATCCAATTAACAGGGGTTCGCCTCCTCGGCGATGTGTTGAGGCAGCTTGGATTTTTAGACAATTCACAGAAGTTTCTGGCAGCAGTCGATCGAGCGATCGCCCAGGAAAACAATCCTCAAGAAAGAGCTTTGGTTTGGCTGAGTTTAGGAAATACTTACGAAGCTTTAGGGAATAGAAATCGATTGCTAGCTGAGTCTGGAGATAACAATTATATAAATAATTACTCAATAGCTTTAGATTACTATCGAAGAGCGATCGAGGCTGCTGATACTTCTTTTATTAAAGTCCAGGCACGGTTAAATTTATTCAGCCTTTTAGTAGATGAAAAAATCTGGACTAAGATCGATATTCGGGAAACTGAAGAGTTGCGGTTGGCAATTTTATCTCAGTTGAGCCAGTTACCGCAGAGCCGTCATAAAATATATGCAGAAGTTAGCTTGATGAAAAGCTTAGCTAACCTGAAAAATGAAGAGTTAAAACCTGCAAATAATCTGTCCAACTTAAGGGCTGAAAAGACAGAATCACTTTCTAATTACTGTTTGCCCGATTCCTTAACTGTTTCGGAAAGCTTGCCTCAAAATACTCAAACTCTATCTTGGGGAGAAATTGTAAATCTGGGAGCGAAAGCTGTCAAATTAGGCAAGGATTTAGGCGATTTAAGGGCAACAGCTTATGCTTTGGGTAATTTGGGCAGGATTTACGAACAGAAACAGCAATGGTTAGAGGCTCAACAGTGTACGGAACAAGCTTTACTTTTGTCGCAAAATGTTCAGCTAAATTCGCCGGATCTTACCTATCAGTGGCAGTGGCAATTGGGGCGGATTCGTTGGCAGGGGAAAGAGAAAGATATTCAAGGTGCGATCGCGGCTTATACGGCTGCATTTAATACTTTACAATCGGTACGCAACGATTTTGTACCGATTAGTCGGGACGGACAGTTTGATTTTCGCGATCGGGTAGAACCAGTGTATCGCGAATTGGTAGATTTGTTGTTGCAGGGGGAGGAACCGAGTCAGGAGAATTTGAAGCAAGCTCGGAATGTCATTGAAGCCCTTCAGGTTGCTGAATTGGAGAACTTTTTTAGAGAAGCTTGTCTTCAGATTAAAACCAAACAAATTGATGGGATCGATCGAGCAGCCGCAGTGATTTATCCAATTATTTTAGAAGATAGGTTAGAAATTATTTTCTCCCTACCCGATCGACTATTGCACCATCGCCCATCCGATACACCTCGCAGAAAAGTTGAGGCACTTCTGAAAAACTTGCAAGGCGAATTGAGCGAAGCAGATGCACCTGCTGAAGTTACAAAAATTTCTAAAATAATTTATGGATGGTTAATTAAGCCATTTAATAAATATCTCGAACAATACCCTGACTTAAAAACATTAGTATTCGTCTTAGATAGCAGCTTCCGCAATATTCCAATGAGCGTCTTATCTGATTATGATGAAGTTACTAAAAAAGGCACTTATCTCATCGAAAAATATGCTATTGCCCTAGCACCAGGCTTGCAACTCATCAGCCCCAATTCCTGGCAACCAGAAAGGTTAAAAGTTTTAATTGCAGGCTTGAGTGAAGAACGGATTTTCCCTGGGAGAATTCCATTCCCCGCTCTTAAATATGTAGATCGGGAGTTAGGAAATATCAAAAAAGAGGTTTCTAGCAGCGAAAAACCGCTGATTAACCAAGATTTTCTCAAAAATAGCTTAAGAGAGCAAATTAACTCTTTTCGTTCCTCTGTGATTCATATAGCAACTCATGGTGAATTCAGTTCAGATCCAGAACAAACTTTTATTGTTGCTTATGATGACGTGATCCAGAGTAAAGAGTTAAGTGATATACTCAGCAGCAGGCGCGATCGCAAAGATAATACTATTGAATTATTGGTTTTGAGTGCTTGTAGAACAGCCAAGGGCGATCCTAGAGCTGCACTAGGGCTAGCTGGAGTCGCCGTGCGATCGGGAGCGCGCAGTACATTAGCAACATTATGGTATGTTGACGATGAGTCTACGGCGGAACTAATGGTTAAGTTCTACAATGAACTAAAAAAACCTAATGCGAATAAAGCTGAAGCGCTCCGCCAAGCCCAATTATCGCTTCTAGCCAAAAAATCCGATCCCTATTATTGGGCTCCTTTTGTTATGCTCGGAAATTGGTTGTAATAATGGTCTTTTTATTTTGATATAAATATTTTAGCGAGGCAGCACCGGGCCTACTATTTTTTCTTCCTTCAACTCTTCCAAATTCATAGCTTTCAAGATGTTCGCCCAGTCATTAGGGCGGCTGCGAATCTGCGCCAAGTCAGGCATATCATACCAAAGCTGGTTAGCAATATAGATTGCAGCACGATTTTCTATTGTTGCAGCCTGCAACTGAGCGTCAAGATTTCCTCGATCGACCCGTTTCACCAAACCTTTATGAGAAACCGAATTAGATCCCGATGAGTTTTGAGACGAACAGTAAAGTCGGAAATACCAGCGATAGGTTTTATTAATCTCTAAAGGTTTTTGCTGTTGAGGAAGGTTGACGCTAACAATGCCTGGAGTTTCAGGTAGTTTGAAATCCATTTTGTAGATTCGATTTCCTTCTGCATCTTCTAAAGAAAAAGTTCCATAGCTGACGCTTTTGCTGCTGTAGGGAACATAAAACCACAAAGTAGGACGATCGGTAATTGTCGAGACTAAAAAATCTGGACTGTTAGGAGGTAAGAAAGGAGTAAAAGGTAAACCTGCTGTCTCTTCACAAGGCCCGCGAGTTCCTGATGGCTTTCGATCGGGAGGTCTACTATTTACAGGCGGTTGTTGGGATTCAGAAACTACGAGATTGTTTAAATTAAGTTGCACCTGTCCCAAAACTAAGCAGTTTGTCACGTTAATAACCGCCAGCGTCCAAGCGCAGGTGAACAGAGTTTTCATATAGGTATGCTTTGGGAGCTGCTATGAGTCTTTCCTAGCATTGTAGACTATTAAACATCCGCTAGCACCTAACAAAGCAAATCCTGATGGTACGAGGGGTAGCACGCATCCTGATGTCACCAAACTAAATCCGCAGATCCCATATAAAATAATGAGTAGCGCTCCTTGAGCTAATCCTAAATGCAGTCGCGATTGAAGGCGGATAGCACAAAAACCCCCCACCACAGACCAAAGAAAAATCAAAACAGTATCGCCCCACTGAGGTAAAAACCACATTAGAGGTATACGATCCTCAACGGCAGTAATAATTTGACTGACCCTCTGGGCTAAAAACATTAAGCTAGGAATCTCTTGGTTGTAAGGTGTATTATAGTTTGCGTTGTTTCTAGTTGGATCTGTAACACCAATTAAAACAATTTTATCCTTGATATCAGATGGATTGACCTGCTCGTTGAGAATTTGCATCAGGGTTACTCGCTCAGCAATGTCAATGAGCGATCGGCGCGATCGATAATTCAAGATTATTTGAAATCCACTTAAGTTTTCTTTTTGATACAAACCTCGATTTGTTTCTAAATTTTTGAAATCTGTTTTTCCGACTTTCCAATAATGCTCTCGAAACTCGACTGGCAGCTTGGTAATCCGCTCGGCGGTACTATTCGGTTGGTTTTGCAAATAATGTAAAGCTAGCTGAAAGCTTAGCGAAAAAAATGTTTTGCACTGAGAAGACGGGTAGGGCTTCATAGCCAATAAATGTCTCCGGATAGTGCGATCGGAATCTTCTACAATATCGCCAAATCCGGGTCTGCTATCTGGCAGGTTTGGTATTGGTACAATCCCTTCTGGTATTTTTTCCGAAGAAAATATACAAATAGGAATTACGCGCTCGTTCTTTTGTAAGTATTTAATTAAATCATTACGCCCTTGTCCTTGTGGAACATCTCTATAAATATCCAAGCCAATAGTTCGCGGTTGGTGCTTATTTAATTTTTCTAAAACCCGAACTATTGTTTTATCCTGTAAGGGATATTCATTATTTAATTGCTTGAAATCATCGGCAGTAGCTTCGACAATTAATAAGCGGGAATCCAGCCCTTTATCTGGCATTATCTGTGCGAGTCGATCGAAAGCTGTTTTTTCTAAAGGTTCTAACAATCCTAGCGATCGCACTCCCAACATAGCACCTGTGACTAACACGCTAGCTACCAACACAGTCCGAAGATTGCGCCAAATCGATACACGCTGAAATTCTTCTTCATTACCCTTCAGCAACTCATCCCAAGTGGGAGGCTCAACTGCAGGGTGTTCGTAAATCATCGGCAGCCAACTAGCACAGGGATATTTACCCTCCATCCCGTGCAACCTTTCCCGCGCCTTTCTAACAGAGTCGTGCAAAGATTTTTTTTCCCTAGCAAATGCCTCCAGAAAATATTCCAAAAACTTCTGAGCGACTTCATCCGGCACTCGCTCTCGCATGGCAATTACGGCAGGAATTTGCAGCGAAGCTAGTTCGTTGACTAATCCCATGCCGTCACAAGAATTAAAAATTGCTAATTTTAAACCGTGTTCGATCGCATTTTGTAAACCATACTTTAAATCTTCAATTGCTATGCTTTCAGTTTCGCTCAGAGCAAGCTTACCCTGCTTGTAATCATCTTCGCTAGAACTGTGGCCGGCGAAGAATAAAATATCCCAATTCTGCTCCCATAACTGGTCATTAAGCTTGCTGCTGCTAGTAGCTACTAAAGTTACAATCTCTGCATCATCACGGGCAATAGATTCTTTCAATAACCGTAAATCTGCCTCAACATCTATGTCTGTACTATCTCCTAATATTACCAAAATTCTAATTTTATTTTTATATTTAATTCGGTAATTTGCGGAGTCAATATTGGTAGTGAACAGAGTAAAAATCGGCTCTATTTTAAACAGTTCAAAATGTTTCCATAAGTGCCAAGGCAAGCTCCATAGAGCAACATTATCTGTTTGAACTATCAGCCTGACATTGCCTTCCTCAGCGCTCAATACTTGCAAAAGCCGATCTCTGACTGGTTGGAAATTACTATCCCCAGAATTTAGCCAATTATTCACGCTAATTTCTACGTAATCGGCTAATTCTTTAACTGAAATATTGGTAATTTGCCCTTTCTTAACCTTTTCTAATTTGCGATAAAAACCCAAACCGCGATCGATGCGAGTTTGCTGCAAATTCTCGTAGCATTCTCTCAAATCATTAGCTGGCGGTAAATACCCCCTAATTTGAAAATTCATCGAGTGAATGCGATCGCCAACTTTGAGAGCGATCGGATAGCGCTGTTGGGTGTCAGCATCGCCTATTTCCAAAATTACAAGCTTGCTCATGGACTTTAATTTGTTGTTACTAATTTAGTTAAATGGTAAAATCTTCTGTGATACTAACTTCGCCGTCAGCGATTTTTACCTGGAAATAGTCGCCTATATTCGCCCCAAATTCATAGTTCAGGCTATTTGTAAAATTGTGCGCTTGTTCTTCCCAGAAAACATCACCTTCTTCATCTAGGATAATTAGTTGGAGATTGGGCGGCAGAGTTTTCGATCGCACCGGCAATACCCGCAAGAAAACATTAGTTTTATCAGTTCCTTCAGGTAAGAGAGTTATTTCCAACAAAACCCGATCGGTATCTAGCTGCATTTTTAATTTAACAATCTTACCAATTCTCACCCCTGCAGCGGAATTGTTGGGATCGAGTTTTCCTAAACTGACGGCAGCTTGGCGCTGCAAGGTATCATCTTGAGTATTTTGCAGGAACTGTGTCAATGCTAAAATTGCCTCCTGATTTCCACGCTCAGCGCAACCTAATAAATCAGCAGCCCGCAATTGAGTGTTTTTATTGCGATCGTGCAATAATTCAATTAGTGTGGGAATTCCTTTCGTGCTGCTAGAACCACCGTACCGATACCGTTCAGATCCTGCTAGCGCAGAAATAAAATTAGGCTCTAAAATTCCCAACTTCTCAATTATTTCATCAGCCATTTCCCATCCAGCTTGCAAATAAGCCTTTGCCCGCTGAATCAAATTTGCTTGACTTTGAACCACCACAGAGGGCGCAGCAGCTACTGCTGGTTCCTGAATAATTCCTAAACGCCGATCGTAGAGTTGTTGCCTGCATTCATCATTAGCTAAAAAAGATGCCCACTGTGCAAATGGGACTATCAGCCGAGGAGAATATACTGATAAATTACCCAAAGTATGTAGTAATTCAGTCGCTTTCAAATCGGATAAACTTGGCAATGGTGAGATTTCTGCTTGCAAGTTTAATCCGAAAGTAATTTGCATCACGGTAAGGGATGCTGTTAACTCCTCGATTGCTAAAGAATAAGTACGATCGCCCTCATTATACCTACCGTCATTCTTTAATTGGCGGTGCGTTGCAAAGCCAGATAACTCTATCCAACACTCATCATCATCTCCATCCAAATTCACTTGTACGGGGAGATAATAGTCAGCACTCCAGTTAGGAATATCCACCCACTCCTGCGGTACGCAAAACTCTTCTAACTCTGCCTCATCGCTGGGAATTAATACCAGCCTAGTTTCGCCAATTTGAAATGCAGTACCATTCAACACTTCCCAAATACTAGCAATATCCCGATCGTGCCAGACTGAAGGTTGAGGGAATGCTTCTTCTGCCAGCCATTCCGACAACCAATTCAAGAATGTTTTTAAACAAACACCATTGAGATAAGCATTGTAGCGAGAAATCGGATTAGAATGATGTTGAGCTTGATGCCAGACAATTTCTCGCTCGGCTTCGTTAATTGTCAATTGCAAACGGTTAGAGTCATGAAAAGCAATAGACTGTAATTTGTTAAGTTCAAACATTTTTTTATTCTCCTTTTTGAGAAGCAGTTAAAGTTTCCAGGCAGTGTTGGACGATCGCCTCAATAACTTGAGAGCTATCTTCGGCATCTATGGATAAATTCAGAGCGCGACGAGCAGCTAAAAATCGAGGTTTATAAAACTTTATTAGCCACTTTTCGACACACTGCGTCTCCCAAACCTTCAGCAACTTTATCAATTTTGTCTGTAATTTATGCTGAGATTGAGAGATTGTAGCAGTTAGCTCTAATAAATTCATGCCAAGCCGAGTGGCAATGTTTTCTTCTGCTAGCTGCTGGCCGTACCGAAGGCGCAAAACTTCTTGCTCTCGAGAATCAAGTTCCGCGATCGCTTCAACTAAGGCGGCCGATCTGTAATCCGCTCTCTGAGGGGCGCGGAAGTCTTTCTGCAGCCATCCAACTACATACTCATCAACCCGTTGATGGGGTTGGGACAAGTTCCCAAAAGTTTCTAATAGTTGAATTTTCATTCTTTTGAGTTTTCTAGAAATAGATGTTTGGTCTATTTTTAATTGATTTTCTAGTTGTTTTTGCTTGAATCCTGCACCGTAATAAAGTAATAGCATTTTATGCTGCTCTTGTTTAAAAGTTTCTAAGTTTTTGCGAAAAGCCGAGTCAAGTAGGCGGTAAATTTCCCATGCTGGGTCATCCGTAATTTCTATGTCATCTATAGGCGGTTTTCTCAGATCTGATTCACCCAACAATTTGTCACGAACTCCTTCTGGAAGCTCTTCTAAAAATTGTGGATACTTGATGGAATTGGGGTAATTTTGTAACGCAATAATGCACCTATTCATCCAATCTTGCATTGTCTCTGAGCTGATGTTTCCACCTGCCGAGACTTCATGTGGCGCTGAAGGCATGAACTTTTCTGCATTGTAACATTCCGCCGCAGCATGAAAATCTTCAATGTCAGCATCCGGCCATTTTTGCCCTCTTTGCCAAATAGCGGGATTATTAACCTTATTCAAGAGATAAACTTGTTTAAAGTATTTCCGTGCAAATTTAAATTGAGAAATATAAGGTTCTCGATATTCAGCTCTTTCCAGCGCTTTCTGAAGCTCCTTATCACTTTTTTGAGCTAGCAGCCGCCAGCGCGAGAACTTACCGACACCTGATTCAGATTTGATAAATCCTATCAAACTTTTGCCGATGTAAGTATCTAAAGAAGTTTGATGAGAAATATCATAAGATTTTAACAGCCTCAAAAGATTGTCAAAATCGTAAATAAAAATGCGAGGATAGTAGAGGTATTCCTCCCAAGAGCTAGATTTTAACTGCTGCCATACTTCTCTAGCTGCGTAGTAGCAGCTTTTTTCAAAGTAACTAGCCAAGTGTTCTAAAGCTAGTCTTTTCCTATTGTTCGGTTCCCAGTCTTCGGCAATATGCGACGGAGAATCAATCGCTATATGCCTCCAAAATTCGGCTATATTTTTACTTCGAGCGGGCTGGCCGCACAACTGTGAAAGTTCCTGATTTCGTTCTTTGTATAACTCAAAGTTGCGTTTCAGTTCAGCATAAATTTGCCACCGAATTGCAGAGCGACTGTTGTGGCTTGCCAGCACGAGATAGGTGAAAAAATTCTCGCCGTTATCTCGACGATCGGGCAATCTGGGCATACTTTCCTGAGAATAGTCGGGCATCTTAGCTGATTCTCCAATAACAACAAAGGAAAAATTGATACGGGATTTTTTAGTTGAAACTTGACTCGCCTAGTTGGAAGCTATGCCGGGGCCCGGGCAGCTACTCCATTGCAGACTGTTCGCCGATAGGGGGTTGGAGATGTTGCTCAGTGGCAGCAGAAAAGGTGCGATCGATTTGAGCATAGAGGCTGTAAGAGAACTTAGAAAGCTTACTACTTACTTATTGGCACCGCCAGCCGACAATTATGCAGGTAGCTCTGAGTGGAAACGCAGTATTGTTTCCGAGCAAGGTACTAGAGCATCACTCCAGTAGAACCTGCTGCATTAGGTTCGGGCCAATTTTTCGTCGAGCGTCGAACGCTGAAACAACCTTTTTTTTCGTTGAGAATCATTCTACTGGAGTGGCGTTCCAGCAGTGTATCTTTTGCTTGCCCGCGTACTGGACTTTGGACAAAGAGGGAAAGTAGTTCGCGATTTAATGACGCGAAGTAAAGTAGTGAGTTAAATACTATCGGGAGCATTCTCAATTAGCTAGCGAGAATG
>NZ_JAUBSX010000100.1:0-23402 GCF_036704885.1 Microcoleus sp. F4-D5
TACTTATTATCTCGGATGATTCACTTTTATCCCCTCCATCTGCCTATGTGCCAGTTGGGGGTGCGGAATGTGGGTTTGAGTAGGTTAAATTTGCGCGATCGAACTCAAGCCGCGCTGTTGGCTCATTCACTCTTTAATTAGGGACTTACCGATGCCTGAAAGTGACAATCAAAGCCTTGCTCAGAGACAGATTCAGCCACTTTCTCAGCACCCCATTTTTTACACCCGCCCATCCGCGCCAGCAGCACGCAAAATCATCAACTGTTCCCCTCTTGGCCGTAAGCCTGCCAAGCCAAATCCACCAGCCCGTTAACAATAGCCACAGCCACCACCGCAGAGCCCTTGCGACCCTCAATCCGAATGTGAGGAATCATCGAATCGTGCAGCCGCGACTTAGCCACGTCCACCCCCACAAACCCAGAAGGCGTCCCAATCACCAAAGCCGGCCGAATTTCCTCAGATTCAATCAAATCTACGATCGCCGACAAAGCAGTTTGAGCCTGGCCCACCACAAAAATTCCCTCAGGATAGCGCCTTGCCAAAGTTTCAATCCCCCAAGCAGCCCGCGTCCTTTCCTTTTGAGGGCGCGTCAAAGCTTCCATCGAACAGTAAACCGGATTGGCAAAGGTACTTTGGATCAGGGGCGTAATGCCCACCTGCACCATCGGCACATCTACCACGATCGTAGTCCGAGCAGCCAAAGCAGCGGCCCCGGCTTGCAAAGCCTGATCGGAAAAACTAATTAAAGACTTGTACTCAAAATCAGCAGTTGCATAAATCACGCGGCGGACTATTTCGTACTCCGCCGCTGAAAAACCGTGGTCGCCAATTTCGTTATCGATTAATCCCAGACTCTGGGCATCGCTTACGTGCCATTCCATTTGTTGGATAGCTGTCGCCTCTGAGTTGTCAGGTATCAGCTTACCAGCTTTTAGTCATTCGTTGACTGATGACTGTGGACTGTGGACTGATGACTGATGAATGCAAAGTGACAACTAAGTTTCCGACGAAGAAGATCTGCCCAAAACCGGAGTTAGGAATGCCACCAAAGTTCCGATCGCAAAACCGGACACATTCCGAACGACTGGCAACCAGTCAGAAGTCCGAGTCACCACCGGCCCAAGTCCGAAAGCGAAAAACAGAATGCCCCACAGCGGCGAAAAAATCAGCGCCCACTGCCAAGCCACAACCTGTCCCGGCTTCCGAGGCACAGCAGCAAACCCGCAGATGACGCCGCCAACCACCGACGTAATTAACGTCAGAATCCACTGTTCCCTCGGCAAACCGGGAACCACGCGGCATCCGCCCTGACGCAAACAGCCTTCGATCGACTCCAAAGATTCAATAATCGCTCGATCTTCGCCATTGTCCCGGACAAAAAATTGATTGCCGTAGCGGGTTTGCAGTTCCACCCAAAAAGTGCGAGGCAGCAGGGGATACAGCGAGTCGCCCACATTAAAATTGAGCAAATTGCCCCCTCGGGGGTCAGCAACTAGCAACACACTCTTGTCATCTAACCCCCAATAGCTTTTGACAGCCAAACCGGGCGTGCGATCGAACTGAGTCAGCACTCGCAGTTTCCAGCCGGTTTCGGCTTCAAAGGCATTTAAATTTTTTGCCAAACCCTCTTCTTCAATATCCGTCAGGGCTTTAGCTAAATCAATGATCGGCGTCTGACTTGACGGCAACAAATCGGGATTATTGAAAGCGTGGGCCGCAGGTGCGATCGTCCACACCGACAAAGCCAGAAAAAATGCAGCAGCAAAGGCTAGAAATTTTCGCGGGAAAAGCTGTGACATAGGAACTTATAATCCGGGTCTTAATTGTGAATGCGAGGTGGCGGTCTTAACCAGAGGATAAGAGAAAACTCATATTTCTTTACAATTATTTACTTTACAGGAAGCCGAGAACAAGGGGAAGAGGGAAAGAGTTTTTGAGAAAGAGGGAGAGGGGGAAGGGCCCAGAAATTAGCGATCGAGCTCCTCAAGGGGCTGCTGAGTAACATCGAAAATCTAAAATCGACTGCATCCCCCAATCGAAAATCTAAAATCGACTGCATCCCCCAATCGAAAATCTAAAATCGAAAATCTAAAATCGACTCAATCCCCCAATCGAAAATCTAAAATCGAAAATCTAAAATCGATTTGGTTTTGCCGCCACCCCGTCGCAGAGACGCCGATCGCGAGCGCTGACATTAGGATTAGTTCTCAGATAATCTCCCACCCAGTCGCAGCCCCTCACCAGCAAATCGTCAAGATCCAAATTCCACAAAATCACCCGATTATCCCGGCCGGCAGAAGCCAGAACCTTCCCATCCGGGCTAAAACTCACGCTCATCACGCTATCTTTGTGACCCGTCAAAGTTTTCAGCAAAGTCCCGCTGCGGCTCCACAGCTTCACCTTATGATCGTAACTGCCCGAAGCAACCAACAAACCGTCCGGGCTAAAACTCACGCTAGTCACGCTGTCGCTAGAACCTTTAAGCAGCGTCGCAACCAAAGTCCCGTCCACCTTCCACAGCTTCACCGAATTGTCGTAACCCGCCGAAGCCAGCATTTTGCCGTCAGGGCTAAAAGCAACCCCCAACACAAAACTGTTGTGAGCCCCTTCCAAAGTCCTCAGCAAACGACCGTCCCGATTCCACAGTTTGACAGTACCGTCATCGCTTGCAGAAGCAAGCATTTCTCCGTCGGGACTGAAAGTCACCCCAGTCACCCAGCCTGTGTGTCCCGTCAAAGTTTTAATCAACCTGCCGTTTCTCGTCCAGAGTTTAACAGTCTTGTCCTTGCTCGCCGAAGCAATAATCTCGCTGTCGGGGCTAAAACTAACGCTCATCACGCTGTCGGCGTGGCCGTCGAGACTAAAAAGCACAGAAGGCGAACACGGGAATAGCGGAGCCGAAGGACAAGGCAGAATATTACTCATGCCCTCTTCTTTCAAACTCCAGACTTTCACCGTTTTGTCGTAACTCCCAGAAGCAATTAGCTGGCCGTCGGGGCTGAAACTGACGCTGGCGACTCTCTGAGTGTGTCCTTCCAAGGTTTCCAGCAAAACTCCCGTGCGGCTCCAGAGTTTGATAGTTTTATCCGTAGAAGCAGAAGCGAGCTTTTGGCCGTCGGGGCTGAAAGTAACGCTTTGCACCCGGTTTTGGTGTCCGTCGAGGGTTTTGAGCGGCACGTCATCGAGCCGCCACAGCCTGAGTGTTTTGTCAAAACTTGCTGAAGCCAGAGTTTTGCCGTCCGGGCTAAAACTCACCTGAGTAACTCGATCGGCGTGTCCCTCAAAAGTTCTCAGCAAGCGCGTCTCCGGTTTAATGTTGCTAGCATCGGTTGGGCGTTTGTCGCCCATACCAGCCAGACTCCAGAGTTTCACAGTCCCGTCTGCACCTCCTGAAGCAAGTGTTTGACCGTCGGGGGAGAAACTGACACCAAATACCCACTTGCTGTGTCCCCGCAAAGTTGCTAGCAGTTGACCTTTATGTGCTGGTGTCGAATTTTCTCTGGCTGGGTATTTTAGTGCGGCGATGCTCCAGATTTTCACAGTTGTGTCTTCACCGGCACTGGCGATCTTTTCACCGTCGGGGGAGAAACTGACGGTGTAAACTTTCGAGGGTTTTCTGTTTTGGCTGTGCCAAAAATTAGCGATTAACCTGCCGTCAGAACTCCACAGTTTCACAGTACCGTCATCGCTCGCCACAGCGACTATTTTGCCGTCGCGACTGAAGCTGAGCCAATTTACGGGAGCTAGTTGTTCGATCGTTTGCAGCAGCGTGCCGTCGGTTTTCCAAAGTTTGATAGTTTTGTCTCTAGATGCACTGGCGATCGTTTGACCGTCCGGGCTGAACGCAACGCTGGTAACGCTGTTAGTGTGGCCTTTTAAAGTTGCTAGTAAAGTACCGTCAGTTTGCCAAATATTGACAGTTTTATCCAAACTTGCCGAGGCGATGGTTTTGTTGTCGGGACTGAACGCCACGCAGGCGACGCTGTTACTGTGACCTTGAAAAGTTGCCAGCAAACTGCCGTCGCGCCGCCAAAGTTTGACTGTTTTATCTACGCTCGAAGAAGCTATTGTTTGGCCGTCAGGACTGAAACTCAGACCCCAAACTACGTCGCCGTGTCCCTCCAAGCGGTTGCGTTCTTTGACGCCATAAACTGCCTGCTGGAGGGCAGCAGAAATCAGAATTTCGGTGTCTTTGAGAGTGTGCATTTCTTGAGAGTGTTCGATTTGTCTCCACTGTCTCCCCGCTCTCAAACTTTCCATCATGGCATCAAATTTGTTGTTTGAGAAATAAAGGGCTTCTGAAGCTGCTGTGAGGGTACTGATTTCGGCTCGCTGAGTTTGAGCGACAGCTAGCTGTTTTTGACCCACGGCCCGCCACCAAAAGTTTACGGCGGCGATGGTGGAACTGGTGAGCAGCAGTACGCCGATCACTGCTAATCCCAGCAGTTGTTTGAGAAAAGTATTGGCTCGGTAGAGCTGTGCTTGACTCATGTTTTTGTCGGCTTCTGCTTTGTGCAGTCTGGCTTCTAAACCGAATCTTTGGCGGATCGGCCGCACTAAATAGTCGTGTACCAATTGATAGCGGTCTTCTGGGGATTCCCGCAGCAGAAATAGCAAACCGTGACCGACTAAAATGTCTAAAATTAAGTCGAGGTTGTCGGTTTTCTTTTGTCGGCTTTCTGGCTCTTTTGCGAACTGTCGCTGTAGGGAAATTCGGTTTTTGCCGATCGCCGATAATTCGGTTTCGCGGGCATCTGCTGGCTGCTGGCCTGTCACTAACGAGAGTTCGTGTTTGGTTTTTATCAGTCGAACGCCTCTTTCATCTGTCAGGGAAAACAAGATTTTCCAAGCTGCATCTTCGTTAACCAGGCCGCAGTCAGAAATGACTCCTTCGAGCGATCGTTTCACTAATTCTGCTTTGGGATTGTCCCCCAATTGCTGGTATTGTGCTAAAGTGGTAATCCCTTCTTCTTGTAGTTGGGCCCCTACTACCTGCAATTCGATCGGTCGCACTTCTTGCAGTTCGTCTGCTAAATCTTCTACGAAGGCATCGATCAGCGCCGGCTCTAAATAAAATTCCGCCCGTTCCGTTAAGTGTCCGATGACAGCCCGCGCATCTTTGATAGAAAAACTGCGGAGTTGGTAGCGGATACTTTTGTCGAGAATATTATTGTTAATAGCGTCAAGATTTGGGAAGCGATCGCAATCCAGTAAATAGTGTAAATAATCTTCGCGCAAGCACAGAATTACTTTGACATAAGGCAGGTTCAAAAACAAGCGCAAAAAGTTATAAAAAACTTGTCTTTGTGCCACTGATGTCGAAACAAAGAAAAACTCTTCAAATTGATCGAATATCAGAACAGTCAACAAATTATTTGTGGCATTGTCGCGCAACTTATCTATAATAAAAGAAGAAATTTCCGAGCTGCACTGTGGGATAACCGAGCAACTTTTTTTGTGGACTTCCTGTACTCCTTTGGAGATTAATTTCCTTTCCTCTTCGGCTTGTTTGTCGTAGAGTGCGCCGTTTAAAGCATTTTCTAACTCCGCGAGCCAGTCGGTGTAAATCTTGACTACTACGGGCAATGTATCGCGCGCGCCCGGAGTAATATTTTTCAAAGCAGGTACTAAGCCGGCATTGACTAGAGAACTTTTTCCGACACCGCTGGGCCCGTGAATAATAGTTAATTTATGGTCGTCTCTGCTAATTCTTTCTAGCAAGCTATTGATATCTTTTTGACGCGAGTAAGCTGTCATGGACGCTGCGATGGCAGCTTGATTTTGAGCTGAGGGACTCGAAGGATTGACGGCTTGTCGCTGCTGTTGCAATTGGCTGGCTCCGATAAAAGCTCTAAATCCGTATTGATATTCGATCGAACGTTGGGTTTTTTTAATCCGAAAAGCTTTGAGATACTCTCCCTGCTCGAAATAAACCGCTTGCAGTTCCGTCAAAATATCGATGTAAAGTCGGGGGTCGTACTTCGGCTCGCTTTGAGCTTGAGCCAACTCCAATGAATGAACCGCCGCTTCCCACTGGTCTAGCTGCCGCAAACTTCGGGCTAGCAGTAAAAGATACGAACTTCTGTCGGATTTGGGATGTTGGATTTTAGATTTTGGATCGTTACTTGATTCGTTAGTGCCCACAATTTCTGGATAATTTCCCTCAAACCCCAATCTCAAATCTTCAATCAGCAATCTCAAATCGTTAGGCGTTTGATCCAAAATTGCCAAAGCTAACTCGGCTAGCTGGCGGGCTTGACTCCACCTCGACTGTTGCAGGGCAACTTCAGCCAAAAAGCCGTAATCTTGAGCTAGTTGGCTGGGAGTACCGTAAGTAAAGTGCAACTGCAAAGAATTTTCAGCTAATGCTTGCAACTCTCCCCAAGCTTTCAAGCGCTGCAGCACTTCTCCGAGGTGTGCTGTCACCTCAGCTACCAATTCGGGGCGTGAAGCAAGGGAGAAAGCGTTTCTAGATTGTTCGAGGCTAATCCAAGCTTGTTCCCAGTGCTGGCGGTTGGCTACCGGATTTCTGGCTGCTTGCAACCGGTGACACAGGGCTATGTGAAACAGCACTATGCCTTCTCTCTCTACAAATAGGATGTTGGGAACAGGATTCGACAAGGAGGAAGAAAGAGTTTTTCCGTTTTCGGAATCTTCCCAGTTTGCGAGTTCCCAGTTGCCGGTTTGCTGCTGCCAAAATGCTAAGCTTTCTTGGTAGTGAATTAAGGCAGTTTCGGTTTGGTCGCTGACATAGTAATCTCGACCGAGAACGAATTGCAGGCTGGCTTTGAGGGCGGGTTCTAATTCTTGACCGCGATTTTGTAAATCTCTTAAAGCTAATTCTAGTTCTCGGCGGGGCAAAGAGCCGATCGCCAAATCAAGAGTATTGCCCGGGCTCAAAGGCGAATAGGAGCGGACATCTAATTGTCGTCCGTTTAGCGGCCCTGAGTTAAACGTGAGAAAGCTTTCTCCGGGGCTGATTTCGCGCTCCAGGGCGCGTTGTTCCCAGTCGGTTGTGCAGGTAGCAAAACTTGTTCGGGTGCCGGCGGTGCTGCTACGGAGTTCTTGATTTAGTTCGCCTACTTTAAATATAGTATCGGCTCGCCCAGCGAGGAAATTAATTAATTCGTCAACGGCCATTTCAAATTTAATTGTGGCGGCAGCCCAACTTTTGAAATCCGGGGCCAAACGAATCATTTTGGTCGCGATGTCATCTGTTACCCACAAAATCACCGGGCAGGAAAAATTTTTGCGAAATTCGTCTCGAACTTGATTGGTAGAGGCCATCAGTTCGTCGATCGCTACTACTGTTTCTAAACCGAATACCATCAAAGCCGAGGCGGAATCGGAGGGCGAATACCGGCTCTGGAGCGTGTTTGCTAGTAGGGTAGTGTAGAGGGTTTTGACTCCTGCTGGCAGGACTATATCTTGTATTTGAACTGGGCAAATTTCTCGCAGCCGTTGCGCTATTTGCTGTCGCAATTGCTCGTAGTTGCAGCGCACCAAAATTAGCGAAAATTGCTGTTGAGACATGGCGATCGCTCTTACTAGAGTTTTGAGTGCTCGCTCGTTGTAGCTGGCAGTTTCTTGTACCTTAATTAGATCGGTCATGCGTGCACCCCTTTTGCAGAAATCAATTACCTAACGCTCGCCGATGGCGACTGAAATCGTATCTACTTAGAGATACCCGTCTCTATCGGGCGCTTTATATCAGTAGAACTACGTAGTTCTGCGTACTTTTTTTTATCAATACTTACACAGTCATTACACCCAATGTAAAGATATCATACCTCTCAAGATCGGAGAATGCTAGACTTCACCATAAATTTTTAAGCCCACCTAATCTATTTTTTAGTCAGCTACAGATAAATTGCTGCAGACCATCAATAGCCGACAACTAAATTTATGGCTAATAGCGGCGACTAGCTATTAGTAAACTACTCCGATATATCTGTAGCAGGTATTTAGCAAAACAGCCCAAAAAAGTTTCCTCGGGGATGGAATTAGTTGAGGCTAAGAGCAACAGGTAAAAACAGACATAGGGGGTCGGGCATTGCAGATATGAGAGTTGAGATTGGGGAAAGTCCTTGGTGGTGGCAAGTTTTTAGGCGGCAATCAGTAGAAGCAAAAAGAGCCTTCGGCTCCTTTCCATTAGGACCCGATCCCTTCGGCTGCGCTCAGGGATCGGGGCAACTCGCGATCGGGTAAAAAGAAGAAAGAACCAATCGACCGCATGGGTTTGAGGACTTAAGAATATCCCAAACCTCGGGCATTGTTGCTATAACCTTGGCGGCGTGCAGTCGCCATCCTACAGAAATCAGCCAGCGGCAAAAACCGCTGACTGCGTGCTGTATTCGATTGTAAGAGTTCGGAGTTTTGATCCGTGAATCAGAAGTTATGCCCTTTTCGATTTTCGATTAAAGAATTGAGAATGACTAATGAAGTTCGCGGTTTGGAACTCGCCTGCAGTTGCATTATTTTTGGGAAATGGTGTTAAAGAGTTTCTAATTCACTCGCCGTGAAAAGTTTGGGGAGTCGCTCAGCAATCTCAAAAATCCCAACTATTTTTGGTCGCTGCGCTGCTGCCACTCCTGATATTTTCTGGTTTCTGCTAGGGCTGGATTGATACCAAACCAGCGACCTTCTCGATCGCGGTATTCAAAGACAAACATACTTCGCAACAAGATTTGAGACTCTTCTTCGCCGGTTACACTTTGTCGGTTTACGACTTGAAACAGCAGTTCCCATTCCATGTCATTGATGGCTGCCAAAAGGTCATCGCGGTATTCTTGAATGACGCTTTCGAGACATTCGCTAGAGAACGGCGGGTCTTCGTGCTGCAAACAGCTATACAAAAGCATCAGTAGATTGCGAACGTGACCGCCGCTAATCCGGCAAAGCCTGTCTAAAGTTTCGGGTGAGTCAAATACCTTGGAAATCAAATCGATGCGTTGAAGGGGAGCAACTGTGGGGAAAGCTCTAGCCAATACTAGCTGCCGCAGCAGTGCCATTCCTTCGGAGTGGTCGTCGCCCGATCGCATTTGCACCGGTACCATCGGCATCACCTTGGGCTTGACTCCAAATCGACTGGCGAGGCGGCCGAAGTCGTTGGAAAAAATCAAAGTCAGGGGAATCGTGTAGACGACATGGCAACTGAGTTTTTTCAACTGTTCGCCGCGGTCTAAAAACAGGTATTCTGGCTGGGTGCGTCCGTTGGGTTTGATGGAGGGGTCAAGGCGATCGAGGTTGTCAACGATGACTGCGAGCCCTTTTTTGCCTTGCTGCTTGAGTTCGGCGTTAGCTTTGTTGAGGAGTTCTTCGTTGATGGACTGCAAGATGCTGTTGGTGCGGGGTTCGAGATATTGCCTGAGTTGCGATCGCAGTTTGGGAGAGTCTTTAGTTTTAGCAGTCACTCTAGCAATACCTACAGATAACTCGGCTTCCGCTGACAAATCTATGGGAGTCTGCAAAAATTCTGCCACTTCTGCAAACAGATTGGTAAAATAGCTCGGTCTGAGTTTGATTTTAGCGGATTCCATAGTTTCGCTGACTTGGCGGGCAATGCTCAGCAAAATATCGCTGATGTCTACATCCCCCATGTCTAGGTCTTGAGAAGACTCGAAGTAGACGACGCAAAAACCCTCTTGCTCTAACTCAGCTTTCAGTCGAAACAATTCCGTGGATTTGCCGCACCCGATATGACCTGTAAATAGCTGACAGGTTGGCTCGTCAGGGGAGATACGGGTAATGGTTCGCTGTAAAGATTCAATGATTTTCCCGCCGCGCACGGAACCAAAATCAATGTAGTATTGATAATCTCCTGGGTCTCCCGCAACAAGGGTCTTGCTCGGGTTGCAGGCTTTATAGAATCTGTCTAATTCGAGTGCGATCACAATTAAAGCCGACTAAAAGTTAAAAAAGTTAATCGAAAGTCTAAACTTTCTTTAATTGAGTTTAGTTTGATTTGTAACCTTTTGCCCTGTGGGGTAATGCCCTAAATACCCAAGCAACCTCGATCTGCAAAGGGGTTTTCCCAGCGCAGGAATTGAGAATCTTTAATTAATAATTTTTAATTACCTAGGGATATCAGTGATATTACCGATCTTGGCAGGAGTCTGGGTAAATTTGCGGGGATCTGGTTAAATGGTAGGGGAAAACAGGGCTCAAGAGAGAAAGATTAGACAGTTTTGAATTTGTGAAAATCCTTAATAACTATATTCTCAAGAGGTAGATGGCTAGTTTTGGAGCGGTTTCTCAAACAGAGTTAGGGCGCAGGCGCCAAAAGTTGCGGCAGATCCGTCGCGCTCGATTGGCGGCTGTTGTGTGGCAAATGCTGGCAGCGAGCGCAATGGCTGGAGGTTTGCTGTGGTGGATTGCTCAGCCGGCTTGGTTGATTGCCCGATCGGAACAAGTGAAGGTGGAGGGCAATCAGTGGCTGTCGGACAAGGCGGTGCGGTCTTTGGTGCCGCTGTCTTACCCGCAGTCGCTGTGGGGGATTCAACCGCAGGCCCTGGCCGAAAAGCTGGAGTCAACGGGGCCGATCGCCAAAGCGAAGGTGACTCGTAACTTGTTTCCGCCGAGTTTGACTGTAGAAGTGGCAGAACGCCTGCCGGTGGCGGTGGCGCAGCCGACTGCGGTGTTGAGATCGAACAGTGACAAGGAAAAAGTGGGGTGGCTGGACGCTCGCGGAGGTTGGATGCCCTCGGATAGCTATACTGCTGTACGATCGCAGAATAGTTCGATCGGGCCCGGCAGCATTCCGGGAACGCAGCCTCAGCTTTCTTTGCCCACTTTAAAAGTCATCGGGCCTTTGGAACAGTATCGCGCCTATTGGCCGAAGTTTTACCAAGGACTCAGCGGCTTGACGGTGAAAGTGTTTGAGATTAATTGGCAAGACCCGAACAACTTGATCTTGAAAACAGAGATCGGTACCGTACACTTGGGGTCGTACAGTTCCAGGACTGCGGAGCAACTTAAGGTTTTAGACCGAATGCGACAATTGCCAAAACAGCTAGATTCAAGCAAAATAGCCTACATTGACTTGAAAAATCCTGCTTCGCCGATCGTCCATTTGCCAGAACTCCCCCCCAGTTTGGAGAGTTCCACTCCCGCACCCACTCGCGCCCAGAATAGATTCTCTGTCAACAGAAGGTAGAAGGTATCGATCGACAGGCAGAATTTGTGCCCCTCACGAGGAATACGCAGGGCTTGAAATAAGGAGAGTTTTTTGATACCCCTCCCCGTCTGGAAAAAACAATCAGATTTTTCTTTCAATACCGATCGGGGAAGGGCTCGTATCCCTTTTTTTTCCTTCTGCCTTGCGTACAAGTGCCTTGATGGGGCCAAGCACCTTGATGGCGTCAAGCGATGTCTGAGCTAGCGAAGCCGGTCAAATCCGAGATTGCTAACATTAAGCATCTACCAGTGTTAGTTTTTCGCGCAACTTAGCCTATAGTTGATTGTGAATTGGCGTTTAGTTAACAAGCTCTAATCTACTATCCCCGACTCTAATGAAGCTTAATAATAGACAGGGGTCTGACCAAGACAGTCCCCCTTCGGAAGAAGTAAAAAATTTTCCGGTGGCTGCAGATTCCGCCAATCCCTTTAGACGCAAGTCTGGTTATGTAAATGTAGATAGTATTGATATCGATCCTATGGTCAATCCCAAAGACATAATGCCCAGCAGTGCCGCCAAAATCAAAGTAATTGGCGTCGGCGGCGGTGGGGGCAACGCCGTTAACCGGATGATTGCTAGCGAGGTTTCTGGTGTCGAGTTTTGGTGCGTGAATACAGATTCCCAAGCTCTGGTTCTCTCAAATGCTCCGAAACGCTTGCAAGTCGGACAGAAGTTGACGCGCGGTTTGGGCGCGGGGGGCAATCCGGCGATCGGCCAAAAGGCTGCGGAGGAATCTCGCGACGAGGTGGCTAATGCTCTGAACCACGCGGATTTGGTGTTTATCACCGCCGGCATGGGCGGCGGTACGGGCACGGGCGCGGCTCCGATCGTGGCTGAGGTGGCTAAGGAAATGGGCGCTTTGACTGTGGGCATAGTGACGCGGCCTTTTACGTTTGAGGGACGGCGGCGCACCAGCCAAGCTGAGGAAGGGATTGCGGCTTTGCAAACTCGGGTGGATACGCTGATCGTAATTCCTAACGACAAGCTGCTGTCTGTGATTTCGGAACAAATGCCGGTACAAGAGGCTTTTCGAGTTGCTGACGATATCCTGCGCCAAGGGGTTCAGGGTATTTCTGACATTATTACTATTCCCGGTTTGGTGAATGTTGACTTTGCTGACGTGCGGGCAGTAATGGCGGATGCGGGTTCGGCTTTGATGGGCATCGGCGTGGGTTCTGGCAAGTCGCGGGCTAGGGAGGCTGCGATGCAGGCTATTTCTTCGCCTCTGCTGGAAGCTTCGTCTATTGAGGGCGCTAGAGGTGTGGTGTTTAACATCACTGGCGGTACTGACATGACGCTGCACGAGGTGAATGCGGCGGCTGAGACGATTTACGAGGTTGTCGATCCGAATGCCAATATTATTTTTGGAGCGGTGATTGACGAGCGGCTTCAGGGCGAAATTAAGATTACTGTGATCGCTACTGGTTTTTCGGGAGAAGTTCCGTCGCCTCCACCTCCGGGGCGGACGCAAAATGTTAATGCTCCTTGGCGGGCTGCAACTGTGCCGGCGACTCCTGCTCAACAGACGCCCGATCCGAAAGCGAAACCGCCGCAGGATTTGGGATTGGATATTCCTGAGTTTTTACGCAACCGTCGCCCGCCAAGATGATTTTAGATTTTGGATTTTAGATTGGGGATTTTAGGACTTTAGATTGGGGATTTTGGATTTTAGATTGGGGATTTGGCATTGAATCTCCAATCTCCCATCTAAAAAATCGAAAATATCGAGCATCTAAAATCTAAACAATCGAAAATCTAAAATCTAAAATCTAAAATTTCCAGGGTTTGACCTGGTTCGGGTTCGAGGAGTTGGGTGGAGAGTCCCGATTTTGCTAGTAAATCGCGAAATTCGGGGATGCTGCCGACCGATCGCACTAACATTGGTAAAATGCCTGTGGTTCGGATGTCTCCCGCCGCTGTAGGCAGGAAAAACCTAGGTTTCAGTGTTTGGGCGAGGCTGAGGGCTTCCGAAGGGCCGATGATGACTTGTCCGAGGAAGGGGAAGATTTGACCGATGACTGGGGCGATGGCTACGTCTACTGTGTCTATTTTCTGTTTGACTTTTTCTAAGGGCGGTAAGTGCGGTTCGTAATAAAGTGTCTCGCCGCTGGTTACGTCTTTGAGCAAGTAGCCGTTTTCTTCCTGTCCGGGCTGGATTTCGGCTCCGGGTACGGCGGTAATTTGTAACTTTTCTTGATAATTAAATTCTTGCCAATTTGCTAAAGATGTGATATTGGTGTAGCCTAAACTGCTGAGGACTTTGGTGGCGGTGGGTGAGGCGATCGCGGGAATGGTGCGATCGAGCTTTTCGAGTGTTGGTCTGTGACAGTGGTCGTCTAATCCTTGGGAAATTAGGATGAGGTCGATCGGCGGTAAGGTGCTGGGAGTGAAGGCGACGGGGGTGTTGTGGTAGGCGGTGAACAGCCAGGGTTGACCGTAAAATACGAGGGGATCGACTAGCCAGGGATCGACGAGGATGGTTTGGTCTGCGATGTGGAAGATCCAAGAGTTGAGGTCGATTCGGGTGATTTTCACAGTTGTTTGCAATAATTCTTTACATTTGTTTTAATCATAGCTAATTTTGTTTGGGAAGTTTTAACCGCAGATGAGGGCGGATGAGCGCTGATGAACGCGGATTAAGATGGGATGTGTCTGGGGAAAGTTGGCGTTTATCTGCGGTTGAAAAAAGATGGTTAAATCGAGGATTCCTGTGGCTTTGACTGTGGCTGGTTCTGATAGTGGCGGTGGGGCCGGGATTCAGGCGGATTTGCGGACTTTTGCGTTTCACTGCGTCCACGGTACGAGTGCTTTGACTTGCGTGACGGCTCAAAATACTTTGGGGGTGATGCGGGTGGATGCTTTGTCTGCTGAGGCTGTGGCGGCTCAAATTGAGGCGGTGGTTGGGGATATTGGGGTGGATGCTGTGAAGACTGGGATGCTGCTGAACCGGGAAATTATGGCGGCGCTGGCTTCACAGGTTGAGGCTTTGGGAATCGGGAATTTGGTTGTCGATCCGGTGATGGTTTCGCGATCGGGCGATCGATTGATTGATGAGGGGGCGATCGCATTTTTGCGCGATGTTTTGATTCCAATGGCTGCTGTCGTGACTCCGAATCGGTTTGAGGCTCAGATTTTGAGCGGTTTGCAGATTGATTCTGTGGATGATATGCGATCGGCGGCGCAGCAGATTTACCGTTTGGGCGCAAAGGCTGTTTTGGTGAAAGGCGGCGGGATGAAAGGAGATTTACGGGGAGTTGATGTTTGGTTTGACGGTGCGCGGTTGGATGTGTTGAAGACTGAGAATGTGGATACTGGGAATACTCATGGAACTGGATGTACTTTGAGTGCTGCGATCGCTGCTAATTTGGCTTTGGGTAAAGATTTGTTTACAGCGGTGAGATTGGCTAAGGATTATGTGACTACTGCTCTCAAATATGCTTTGGATATTGGGGAAGGTCAAGGGCCAGTGGGTCATTTTTTCCCGCTGTTACTGAAGTAAGAAGTCATTGGTTATTGGTTATTGGTTATTGGTTATTTATTTGTTGCTCGCTTGGGCCTGCTAATAACAAATAACAACTGTCAACTGTCAACGGTCAACTGTCAACAATCAGTTAATTTCTTAATTTTTCAGGCGATAAAGCGATCGCCACCAAGTCTTCGATTTTCTTAATATTCGGATCGCCGGCTAAATAACCAATCCCTCGGTGCAAGTGCAGGCGAAACTGTTTGGCTAGAGTTTCTTTTTCAGTGCCTAAATTGTCTTGGTGACACCGCTGTTTGAGGGCCATTATCAGGATATCGGCCATGTCGCCGCCGAAGACATCCCAGCTTAATTCGACGTTGCTGTCGCTGGGAATTGGTACTGGGGATGGGATGCTGGGCTCGGCGAGCGATCGGCAAAATCCCCACCTGCATAGAATATTCCACTGATCGATTTTGGTCGATCGTTTCAGTTTTGATAGTTGGTCTTTGCCTGTTTGGGAGAGGCGGATGCGATCGACTGGTGGTTCCATGAGTTTAATATTTTTAACCGCAGATGAAGGCTGATTAACGCTGATTAACGCTGATGATACCATGAGATTGGAGCTGCGGTTTAGAAGTTGTGAACTATTCGTTTAATTTCAACTTTGGGGTTGCCAAAATTGATTAGCAAGCAGATGGTTATTTTTGTAGCTTTTATGACATTGAGACACTGCGCTGTTTCTCTTTCACCGAGTGATTTGATAGCTTTGAGTTCTACAAGCACGGATCTTTCCACTAACACATCTGGCACAAATTTCCCAACGATTATATCTTCGTAATGGACATAAACTGTAAACTGAGGTTCAACCAACATTCCTGTTTTCCGAAGTTCATAAACCAAAGCATTCTCATAAACTTTCTCTAAAAATCCGTAACCCAAGCTGTTCCCAACCTTAAAAGCACACCCAATAATTTTTTCCGTAATCTCATTAAGTTCCAATCTGCGTTCATCCGTGTTCATCTGCCCTCATCTGCGGTTCAAAAAATCCCACATCCAAAACTCTACCAAAAATCACCTTCTGCTACAATAATTTGACACCTGGTAAAATCCAATCTGCGTTCATCTGCGCTCATCTGCCATCATCTGCGGTTCATTAAGAAATTTTTACACGGCGCGGGCTTGATTAAATCGGCTGTTTTTGGTATTGTATTTATAGTATAATTTATATTATAAAATGGGATGGTGGCAAAAATAAAATTTTCGCAACCATCCCATTATGCTATATATACTACCGCAACTCCCCAGCAAAGTCAAGGGAGTTGCGGCTATTTTTTAGCGCGAATTTTTATTCCCAGAAGTAACCTTTTTCGACGGTGGTTTGGTGTTTGGCGGAGTCGTATTTGAGGAGGTAGCTGTGGGCGATCGCCTCTAATTCTTGGAGTTTTTCGTATTCTACTTTTCTAATTTCCGTGTCGGTAGAAAGCAGGATGACTTGGTGGCTGGCCGAGGGGAAATAGCGTTCGACTAGGTTGTTTCTGTGGGAGGAGTCGAGGCGGCCCAAGGGAGTGTCGATCGCCACTGGCAATTGTCTGCCGGATACTCTAGCCAATCCCCACAAAAAGGCGATCGCCAGCAATTGTTTTTCCCCGGCTGAAAGTCGGTGTTTGGGTACCGGTTTGCCTTCTGGATCGTAAATCGAAAGGCTAAATGTTTGATTGTCGATCGCAACTCTGTGCACGAGGTCGGTTTTGTGCAACAGGTAGCGGAAACAGTCGGTAATTTCTATTTCGAGTTTGTTGAGTTTTTTGAGGGTGAGTTTTTCTTTAAAGAGTTTCAGGGTGGCTTGGGCTTTGGCGATCGAAGCGATGACGTGTTGGCTGTTTCTGATGGTGATGTATTCGCTGCTGTAGTTTTCTAGTTCTTTTTGGTTTTTGGCTAATTCTCTCTCTAATTCATCGACGCGGCGGTTGGCTGATTCTAAGGCGGCGGATGCGATAGCGACTGCTTTTTGGGCTTTCCTGACTTCTTCTTCTAGTTTTTCGTATGCTTCGGGGGAAGCTGCGGCTGCGAGTTGTCTGTCTGTGAAGTCGATTTCTGCTTCGATGCTTTTGATTTCTTCTATTTGTTCGCCCGCTAGAATTTGCTGGGCTTTGATTTGGTAGCTAAGAAGGTTTTCGAGTTGCTGGATGCTGTTGTTGTCGGCGTTCATCCAGGGCGGGGCGTCTGTTCCCGCTTGCTGTTCGAGTTCTTGGTTTTCTTGGCGGATGAAGTCTTGAATTTTATCTAGCTGTTGCGGGTTTAAAGAGATTTCGGCGATATAGTTGAGAAGGCGATCGCTTCTTTGTTTGATAACATTTTGGGCAATCTTTGCTTGCTGCTGGCTGGCTTCTGTTTCTGCTTGAATTTTTGCTTTACTTAGCAAGGGCGAAATTAAGGCTAGCGGTAGCGTATTTGACGCCAATTCCATCATGGCTTGACGGGTTTTGTCTGCCTGATTTCTGTAGTCGTTTAGCTGTCTGTCTAGCTGACTGCGATCGGCGGCAATTTTCCCGCCTTCATAGATAAATTTTTCTGATGCTTGTTGCTGATTTTTTTGAGCTTTCTCTAACTCATTTTTAAAGCTGGCTTGTTCTTGCTTAGCTAAGTCTATTTCATCAGTAATTTTCTTAAAAGTTTGTTCGATTTTTTCTAAAGCAGCCAAGTCTTTTTTGCCAGCAATTTCTTTCCGCTTGCGGCCGGCTAATATTTCTAAATCGACGGCGAGGCGTTCTGCTAATTCTAAACCTAAAAGAGATTTAATCGCCCCGACGACAAACTCCGGCGGTGTTTCGAGTTCGGCGAGTTCTTTTACTTGTTCGCCGTCAAACAAAAATAGGTTGGATATTCCGACGGGCAAAAGGGTTTCGATGTATTCGTCCCAGGTGTTGGTAATTGCTTTGTCCGACCACCAATCGCTGACAATTTCGCTGTATATGAGAATGCTTAAGTTGTCTTTGATATCTGGTTTTTTCCAGTATCTAACTATTTTGAATTGAGCTAGTTTGTCATCTTGGACTTGTTCAAATGTTAGTTCGACGCGGGTATCTTCTAATGGGGGTGTGTGGCGGTTGACGCATTGATTGAGAAAGTCGCTGTAGCTTAAATTGCCTCTGGTGGAACATTGGGCGCGGCTACCGTAGAGGGCGAGGCGAATGCCGTCCATGAGGGTGGTTTTGCCGCCGCCATTCATGCCGCCAAATAGGATAACTGGGCAGGGATCTCCGTCTTTTTCGGGGCGGAGATTGATGGTTTGGGTGCCTGCATAGGGGCCGAAGTTTTTGAGGACGAGTTCGAGGAATTGCATTGTAGATGTAGATGTTGTTGGTTGGTGGGGGGGCGGTTAGCAACGGATTTTGTAGCGGATTTAACGGATGGGTGGTTGGTGGGGTGGCGGTTAGCAGCGGATTTAACGGATGGGTGGTTGGTGGGGGCGATTAGCAGCGGATTTGGTAATCACCCACTAATCATCCGTTACATCCGTTACAAAATCCGTTGCTAACCGTCCCCCCCCCTTGCTACCAATCAATCACATCGGTTGAATCTTCCTCTTGGTTCCGGGGCTGGATGCTGGAAGGTAAGGGGAGTTCGGCATCTGTTTCTTCATAGGTTCCTGAACTTCCTCTTGTCCAACCCCTGCCACTTGTTTTCGGCGTCCACAAGTAGGGTTGAATGTGTTTCTGCCAACCTTGTACAGATTTTGGTGGGAGGATGCGGTGATATTCTAATTTGCTGCGTCCAAAGTTTATAAATAAACCTACTTGGGCTCCTGTAGCTGCTACGTAAGCTATTATTTGAGCTTTATCTTTATCGGTCATTGGATAATTTACGGCTTTATCCTCTACTACAATACCTTGATTCACCCAATGGTCTAGATAGAGGATTCCCATCCAAACTTCACCGTCGTAAATTTGTCTGGGATACTCCATTTCTGTTGTTAAACCGGATTCTATCATTTCTGCATCAAAGGCTCTTTGGTAATGTTTTTCTCTTAAACCTTTTTGCGTCCTCCGGTGTACTCTCATTGCACAGCCGATGATGCTGTATGTAAGATCCTGATGGGGAATATTAGGATTAATCATGGTCGTAAAAATTTTGTAATTTAAACGATGAGGGTTAGGTAATAAAGAGGTTAGTTGACAGCCTATTGTATTCGATCGCTCGGCGGGGTGGCTGTCAACAAGTTTGGGTTTAACCGCAGGCTAGCGCGTGCTAATCGCTAGGTTTTTCCTCTCCTGAATTTGGCGGTGAAAATTTAATATCCGCCCAAGATAGCTGTCTGCTTTGATTGCTGTTGCTTTCGAGTTCTTCTTTAAGTTTTGCAATATCAACGGTATCGTTTTTAGCGGAACTGTTGGTTTGGGCGATCGCATCTTTGAATTGCTGAATTTTTTCCGTCGGATTTGCTTTAATATCTTCCACCGCTTTTTTTAAGTTGCGTTGATAGTGGGCGTTACCAATCGCTTCTTCCTTCGATCGCGAACTGGTTTCAAAGCATTTGTCCAAATCGCCGTAAATGCCTGTACGGCGGGGCTTGGTGTAGTATTGGCGTTCTGTGTCGAGGAGTTTTGCCATCAATTCGAGGTGCATTTTGTCCTCGCTGCAAATCTCTTCGATCGCAGCCCATTCGTCGCTACCTAAGAGTTTTCTTTCGGCGGCGGGACGGGAATCTTCAAAAGGTTCGCCCGTAACTTCTTCGTAAATTCGGGGCAAAGAGTCGTCAAATTCGTGCTTTTCTTCCAGCCAAATTCGGCGGATTTCGCTAAGTTCTTCTGGGGTAATTAAGGTGATATCGCGCATTTCTAGGGGGGCGGTTTTGCGGATGTGGGTTTGTGCTTCCAAGACTCGTCTCAGCCAGTGTTCTCGCCAGAATTTGGTGTAGGGCCCTGGGATGGGTTCGACGGAGGTTGTGTCGTCGCCCATGTTGCGTTCAAACAGTTCTACTCTACCGTAGATGCGGCGGAAGTCTCTTTTTGGGCGATCGTCTTCAACATCTAATTCGTTGCGAATATCGAGTAGAGGCTGCATCCATTCTTTTTCCTCATCGTTTTGAATCATTGCCTCCATTGATTTATCTTGGCTTACCATTGTGCAAACCCAGCAGCCAAAGCGAGAATTTCCACAACTAGGAGTAGAAGTATCAACAACTAGAGGACATTCATTATCTGCTGTCGCACCTCGATACATAGTTAGCAAATCTTTATTGTTATTTCCCCAAGGATTATCCCACTGCATCAAGTAAAGCCACACTTCATCTGTTCGCCAGTCTTCAATGGGAAGGTAAATATAAGAGTTAGGGCGAGTGGGATTAGCATTAAGGCGTTCGCTTACCCGCCACTCCCTATGTTTAGCCATATTTGCGGCGCGTTTAGCACTTTCAGCCTTGCGAGTACCTAGAACAAGAATTACCTCGCCGCTAGTTCTAATTATTTCACGAATAAAAGAACCGGTTGGTTGTATTTTTAATCGTTCCGTACACCATCTAAATCGGTTTCTAGGTGCTGGATATCCTTTACCTATTAAGCACGCCCAAAAGGTATCTTGAACGGCTGGATAAGTTAAATGAGTTTCTATTGGCATTCCCTGTTCTTGGGCTGCAACTTTCATCCGTTTTAGAGAATTATGTACTCCAGCAGCTACTATAGGGTTTTCTACCAGTGTATCATTTGTTAAAACATGAATTTTTTTGTGGCGTTTCTCAATTGGCAACTCTGCAATCGCATACCAGACAAGCTGTAGGACTGCCGAACTATCTTTGCCGCCACTCCAACCGATTACAAGTGGGAGTTCATCTTGACAATAAAGCTCTTGAATTTCCTTTTTTAAAATTTCTATGTCTGCCATCAAATCGCTAATACTGCGGGGCGGAAATAGTGACATTTGTTGTAAATCATTCATTTTCTAGAGACCCCTTTTGATTGTAAAGTAAACACATTTTTGCGATGCCACTGAAGCGCATCTTTTCTCGGATAATATTGCTCTAAACTTGGCAAAAGAATCTGTTCTCCGTGAAACTCTCTCATTAATCTAGGGTATGCTGAGTCCTCTTGTAGATCGCTAGCAACTATAATTTGATAACGATCGTCAACAGCAAACCATCCTCGGTCGAATGCCCAATGATGATTTTTACAGAGTGAGAGCCCATTATCTGGTCTATTATCATAAAACTCAGAGAATGGCTTGATATGTGCGCCATCTACAATACTTTGACTAAGCGAACGTGTAACTTTCAATCGACAAAAAGCACATCGGTAATCATACAAATGCACGACGGATTTACGGAAAATAGCCTCTCTAAACAAAGATTTTCGTAAATACACCTTTGGTTGTGCATCTGTATCACTAGATTCAATACTCTCTAATTCATTCCAGGTAGAATCTTGGAGAGACTGATTTATTGTTAAAACATCTTCTATCTGTTTTTGGCTTGAGGAAAACCAGGCAGATATCAGTATATCTATTAATTCTTTTTTTGCATTATAGTCTCGCAATAAATCAAATAATTCATCATCTATTTTGGCTCTTTCAACATCTCTTCTTAAAGAGTTGATGGTTTGAGGGCGTCCTCCAGTGTATTGATCGCTAAATTCAACGTGCCAAAATTTAGGTTTCTTGTTTTTTAAATGAAAAAAAGGAATAGCAAAATCAATCTCCTCAAAACTGTCAGAACTCAATACAGACCAGTATCTTTTGAAGGTGTTAACTAATTGATCGGAAACAGTAATATTGTTCTCATTAAGTAAGCCTTGTGTAATTAAATCAATTACAGATAGTAGGAGTATTGGCTGATTTAGAGCGTTACCTCCTTGTTTATTCTTGCCTACCTTAATCTGAGAAAAACAATTGCGATAGTATGCTAAATTCTTATTTTCCGACTCTTCTCCTGTAGTCATTTTCTCCTCCCGCTAGGATTAAATACAATCCGACCTGAAATTTTACACTATTGTCAACAGAGGGTTAAGCGCCCCAAGGCAGAACCATAATGCAGAAACTAGATAATTTAAGCAGTGTCAGCAGACTAAAAAGTTATTTTCTAGCCTAAACTGGTGATAATTATATCACTGTCCGCGTGCATCGGCAGTTAAAAAAATCATCTCTCCCACCCCCAAATCAAATATGTCCTACAGCGACTTCAAAACCATCGAGCAAGCCGTCTCAACCCTGGATCTAACCGTTGAAGACATTCCCCACTTATTCAGCCAAATTCCCCCCCTCGCACCTTCAGAACGCCTCACACAAACTCTAGACGAAGCTTTAGACTTAGCCTCAAGTATCAGCACGGAAAAAGCTCGATCGGAATTAATCATTACTCCCATTCTACTTGAAATACGGCGCACTTTTAACAACAAAATTGGCTACTTTTCCGGCAACACATTTAACGTAGAAGAGAGCAAAGGATTAACCGGGGCTTGTGACTTTCTCCTCAGCGCATCGAGCAATCAATCATTGGTGACTGCCCCAGTCTTGACATTGGTGGAAGCAAAAGACAACGATATTAGAATAGGATTGGGACAGTGTGCGGCTCAGATGGCAGCCGCTCAAATATTTAATGCCCGCAAAGGGCAAGAAGTATCCGCAATTTATGGAGCGGTTTCAACTGGTACAAACTGGAAATTCCTAATTCTAGAAAATCAGTTGTTAAAAATTGATTTGACTGAATATTTTATTACTCAGCTAGACCAAATATTGGGCATTCTTGCAGAACCATTCAGACGCTATTTTAATTAGCCTAGTGGCGGCATTTTGGCGCTGCAATTACAAACGCAGGTGGCACGGGCGTCCCGCCTCTGCTGCATCTACGGGCATCCCGCCTGTGCTCGATCTGCGGTTTCCAAAGCCAACCGATTTTTCAAATAATCAGTCATCCAACTAACACTGGCCCTCGACTTAGAAATCCCCCCTTTCAACAAAATCCCATTCTCCCAATCAGGATTAGAAATCGACCAATCAACCTGCCGCAAAAGGCTCAAATGTTCCTCCCAACTCTCAGGAAAAACCGATCGCAAAGCGGCCCCAACTTCCCCCAAACTCTCAAGCACAACACTGTGACAGTGTACGCAATCCCGGCGCATTTCCCCCGCCGCAACTTGCTTGTGCAGAACTAATTGCCAATCTGGAATAAAATTGCTAACCGCATTCCAATAACTAACCGCCAGTTGTATTTTTTGAGCGAGTTCTTCCTCTTTCTGTTCTTTTTTGGTGCGAGAACCAGAGAGTTTTGCCTGTTCGCTGCCCTCAATATTAGACAGCAAAGCCACGATCGCACGATCGATCGCACTCAGCGCAAATAATTTGTGCGATCGCCCGTTCAAACTCCCCCTCTCCATCTCAGTCAAACACCGGAAAACCTCAACCTGCTTAACAACCGCCTTCACCACAAAAGCGCGATCGTCCCGGTGGTTGTAAAGTAGACTTAGCGACGCCTCCAAAGGAACTTGAAAACCATTCAAATCAGCAAACATCTGCTGCGATTTTTCCAACCCAATATCGAGAAACAAAATCAGCGCCACCGTCTCATATCCCAACTGCGGATTTTCCCTTAAAGCCATCTCAAAAGCCGCGCGCCGATGCTGTCCGTCATTAATAGTAAACTTAGCATCCATCGGCACTCGCAAGCGACCGATTTTCCGTTCTTCGGCCTCATTTCCCACCAGGGTAAACGCATCTAAATTAAGTTGACAGAAAATCATTTTTGTGCATAATTTATTTTTTTAAAAAACCATTCTT
>NZ_JAUBSX010000101.1:0-23304 GCF_036704885.1 Microcoleus sp. F4-D5
CTAGCTAATTTACTATGATTGCATTTATACCCTATAACCTAGCTATACAAAGGGCTTGATTATTTTTGGAGATGTCTAGTGTAGAAGACGGCGATCCACAGATGAGGCGATCGCACTTTCTTTCCCAGCCACTGTTACCTCAAAAAGCGATCGCTCTCTTTTTTATTGCAGATGAACCGACGCAGATCTGAGAATAGGGATCGAAAATTATTTATTTGGCACGATCGCGTTAATATTGTGACGCTCCCCATTTAAACTTAATCTAGACTAACAATCTCAAGGAACACAAAAAAATAATGCGTATTTTATTTGTATCCGCCGAAGCAGCACCCCTCGCCAAAGTCGGCGGTATGGGCGATGTCGTCGGCGCTTTGCCGAAATTTCTGCGGCGCATGGGTCACGATGTCCGCATCTTCATGCCCTACTACGGTTTCATCCCCGACAAAACGGACGTTCCCAAAAAACCTGTTTGGGATGGGTCTGCCATGTTCCAAAGCTTCTCGGTGTTTGAAACTGTTTTGCCGGGAACCGATGTACCTTTATACTTATTACAACATCCATCTTTCTTGCCGCGCCGCGTTTACGGCGGTTTAGATGAAGATTGGAGGTTCACTTTCTTTGCCAATGCTGCGGCTGAATTTGCCTGGAATCATTGGAAGCCCCAAATTATTCACTGTCACGACTGGCATACGGGGATGATACCTGTTTGGATGAGCCAAGACCCCGATATCAGCACGGTTTTTACTATTCACAATTTAGCTTATCAAGGGCCGTGGCGCTGGCGTTTGGAGCAGATGACTTGGTGTCCTTGGTATATGCAAGGTCACAATACAATGGCTGCCGCCGTACAGTTTGCCGATCGAGTAAATACAGTTTCGCCGACTTACGCCGAGCAAATCAAAACCCCAGCTTACGGGGAAACTTTGGAAGGCTTGCTTTCTTACATAGGCGGCAAAGTTTCGGGCATTTTGAACGGAATTGATACAGAATCTTACAACCCAGAAACTGACAAGTACCTCCATCAACAATTCAGTGTTGATACTATTGAAAAGCGCCCAGCTAACAAAATTGCCCTGCAAGAAGAAGTCGGTTTGGAAGTGAATAAAAATGCCTTTTTAATGGGCATGGTGACGCGGCTGGTAGAACAGAAGGGATTGGATTTGATAATTCAAATGCTCGATCGCTTCATGGCCTATACCGACGCTCAGTTTATTGTACTCGGAACGGGCGATCGCTACTACGAAACCCAACTTTGGCAAATGACAGCCCGCTATCCAGGCCGGATGTCCACCCAATTACTCTACAACGACGCCCTCTCCCGGCGCATTTACGCAGGCTGCGACACCTTCCTAATGCCCAGCCGTTTCGAGCCCTGCGGCATCAGCCAAATGCTAGCCCTCCGCTACGGGTGCGTACCAATGGTTCGCCGCACCGGCGGTTTAGTCGATACCGTTTCCCACCACAACCCGATCGACAATACCGGTACCGGTTACTGTTTCGATCGCTACGAACCCCTCGATTTGTTCACCTGCATGATCAGAACTTGGGAAGGTTTCCGCTACAAAGATAAGTGGAAAGAACTGCAACAGCGCGGCATGAGAGAAGATTTTAGCTGGGATATTTCGGCCCGGAAATACGTCAAGTTGTACAGCGATATTTTGGGACTGCCGCCCGAAGAAACCGCACCGGCACCAGAGGCAGAATTGATCGTTGGTAAGGGTTAATCTTAGTAAGGTGCGTCAGTCGGTGTTTGATTCAACTGAATCGAAGGGCGGGCTGACGCACCCTACAGGTTAGTAAGGTGCATCAGTCAATCGATTTTAGATTAAAGATTAAAGATTAAAGAATTGAAGCATTGACCCCACGGATAAATTCGGGGGCTGGTATCCTGGATGCTTTCAGTCAGTTTTTGATTCAATTGAATCGATCGACTGACTGCTGAGAAATTAATCAACAAATAAATCGAGAGGTAAATGACCGTAAGTGCCGCTAACTCCACCTTCCGAGGAAGATTGACACGACACCAAAACGCCCCGGTAAGTTCCGGGATAGCCGTCAACATAATACGAACCCTTCAAAGTATTGAACTTAATATAAACCGAACCAGTAAATGAAGAGACAGCATTGGGATCTAAAACAGCTTGATATCCCAAAGCTTTCAAATAAGCTTCTAAAGCTAAAAACCCCTCATCCGTCGAAGAAGCGCACACTCCCAACATTTGATAATCCGACAAACTTGCTACCAGCAAAATCGCTTGACGGAGGGCCTGTTTTTCCAGCGGCGATGCTACAGATTGCATATCCAGACAAGTAAAATCTTTGAGGATTTGCTGTGCTTCTTCAACAGTTAGGGTAGTCGGGTTTTGAGTAGACATGAATTGCTCTGATATTTCCCAAAATTACGATCGACACTGGGGTACTCGTCAACGAATTTCTGCCATTGCAACCCTCGATCGACGGGTGTAACACTTGCACAAGTCCTGATTATAGCCCATTGTGTGCTCTGGCAATCAATTCTGGCGATCGTCTTCGAGGGCTTTCCTTCGGATCGCGAACGCTAACGCCAAAGCCCCAATCGCACAAAAAAGCTAGTAGTTTTTACCTTTTACCCGTATTTTCCAGTTTAGATAAGTCCGCGTTTTTTCAGCTTTGCTAGCGCATCTTCAGCCGCATTTTTCTCAGCATCTTTTTTGCTTTTGCCTTTACCTTCTCCATAGAGTTTCTCTACAACATAAACTTTAGCGAGAAATTCCGGCTTGTGGGGTGTGCCTCCTGCTTGGACTGTCACGTATTTGGGGGGAGTCGTGTCACCATTGGATTGTACCCATTCTTGAAAGCGATTTTTCGAGTCTACAGTCGATCGAGTTTCCACAACATTTTCGGGCACAGAATCAAACATTTGTTGCACAAAGTTGCGAACTTTGTCCATATCTTGCGTGTCCAGATAGTAAGCGCCAATAAATGCTTCAAAAGTGCTGCTGAGCAAATTTGGATTAGTAATCCCACCTTCTCGATAAGCTCCTTTTCCGAGCCGCATTTTTAAGTCTAAACCTATTTCAGTAGCAAATCTGGCTAATTGTTTTTCATCTACTAATGCAGAACGCCGGCGAGTCAGTTGGTCTTCTCCCATTTCAGGATGACGCTGATAGAGATATTCGCCGCTGAGAAAAGTCAGCAAAGCATCGCCGAGAAATTCTAAGCGTTCGTTGTCTTCTTCGCGGAATGTGGGGTTTTCGTTGACGTAGGAACGATGAGTGAGGGCTTGGCGCAGCAGTTTTTCATTGTTGAATTCGGGAAGGGTCATTGGTATTTCTTTTGTTGGGTTAGTTAATTGCATGGGAGGGGGTAATGGTTATTGTTTTTGGAGTTGGGTGTTATTATGTGGACATAAAAGAGCCGCAAATAGCTGTTGTTTTGGAGAATCTAGTTTATCAAATAAACTGGATTTTTGCTATCTGCAGCGAGGTAAATTTTAACAGATATTTGGCGGTTCTACTATTAGCCCGTTAGTCCGTCAGTCCGCCAGTCCGCCAGGGGTTAAAACCCCACAGCGAGTAGCTAAAGTCCTCTTGCATAGGACTGAGAATTGTGTTTTTTTAAATGTATGTCAGTCGGTTTTAACCGACTTTAGCTATTAGACAGGGAATTCATTCCCTGGCGGACTGTGCAACTTTATGCAGATAATCTGTCTGCTTCAATTGATAACTTTTTTTGATTTTCAAGTTGCGGTTTCAATCCTGCAGACAAACTAGACAATTCGTCTACATCATGAAAGTTATCCTCACCAACAAGGTTAATCAATTTTTTGCTGGCACTTTTGCGCCGTGCAAAAACGATGACTGTTATACCCAAAGCCTTCAAAACGGTGATTAAACCTGCAAAGTCCCGATCTCCTAAGACTAGGATAATTATGTCAGGAGAAGGCTTAATTGCCACTCGTTTGATACAGTCACACACCAATTGTTTGTCGGCGCTGTTTTTGCCTGAAGGGACATCAACGCCTTGACAACCAAGCTTTTCTAGCCGATTTTTGTCGTTAACTTGATTTTTGTGCTGCGGGTTATAGTAAAATTTAGGCGGTTCTAAACGTCCTTGTGATTGGGCAAAAGCAAGCAGTAATTTAGCTTGATTTTGGTTTAAGTGGACGTTCTGAGTATCCCAAAACATGGCAAATCGCTGAAATTGGCTTTTTTGTTTTCCTGTGGTTCGATGATTGTCCGCCATTGTATTATTTCCTAAAATTAGGTGGGCTGGACAGCCTCGACATATCGCGCATCTAGGATTAATGGAACGTTGTCTGTGGATTTGCTCAAAAATGAACATCTCGGCACAGGACAATCTGTTACCACAAAACACTGTGATTTTGTAGGGATTTGATTAGCGTCTGAGCTACAGGGTTTACATAACTGGAACGAGTTTAGTAGCAGCCCGCTGAAGGGAAATGGAACTCAATAATGTTTCGATTTTCTCAAACTTGATATCAACTTGTTAAAACGACATTAGACTCACATTCCGCGAAGGGAAATGGAACTCAATAATGTTTCGATTTTCTCAAGCTTGTATCAACTTGTTAAAACGACATTAGACGTACTTTCCGCTCAACGGGGTGCTAGAAACTTGCCCCAGTTGTATAAATCGTGTAGCTAAGACGACTCAATCAACATTCCTTGATTTTGAATGCAATATTTAGTGTTAGCTGTGCTTTTAGGCTAGCGTTCTAATTATTGGATGTCAAGTATTCACTCAAAATAATTTTCTTACCTCCTTAGACATCTCACCAAGGTTTTCGCCAACCTGACACCGATCGCCCTGATACACTTTACCCGATCGACCCTCCCCACATCAAAAACCCTCTCCCCCTCCCCCGCGAGTCCCTCTCCCTGCGGGCCCATCCCGCTTATCTCCGCCATTTGAACAGTAAATGTAAAAATATGTTGCAAACTTTGTACTGCTGTGTTAAGTTTAGTTACATAAGGTTGAAATTAAACGAGGTTTATGGTCATGGAAAACAAAGACGCAAAAGTTGGCTTCACTGAGTTTGCTGAAACCTGGAACGGCCGTTTGGCAATGCTGGGCTTCGTTATCGGCTTAGCTACCGAATTCCTCACCGGTCAAGGCATTCTCTCTCAAATCGGTTTGATGTAATCAGCTCTTCTGCATACAATAGCTGAAATTCAGCCGATCGACCCCATCACAAGTGCACTCATCCCCCCGCTAATAAGTCCCCTTCATTTCACACGGAAGGGGATGAGTGCATTTTTTATTAAAAAATCCAACAAATGGCACAATCAAAAATCTTTTCCGTCTCAATATTTATCGCGAGAGTAACTCTAGCAAACTAAGCAATTCCTACCGAATCCAAAATCCTCAATTTAGGAGTCAAAGCAGGAAGCTTCACCAAACCGTCGCGTTTGTGAGTCCGCGGGCTGTTACCTAAAATCATTTCCGACAGATCCGGCATTTCCTGCCTGCAGTGCGAGCAGAACCAATAAACGCGATTGTGGCGAGCGTGGCGGAGCAATTGAGAGGAGCAACAAGGGCAACTATTCATGATATTTTAAACCTTTTTTGAAGATATGGAGCGATAACCCAATCATTAGAGAGATTCACGAATGCCTGCACATCTCAATTCCAGACACTAAAATAAAAAATCTCTTTCAGTCACAGCTTTGAGCGTCGCGCAAGTAGCACTTTTGGAGGCCCAGCAGTAACACCACAATCAAAAGCTGAACGCTCCAAGGAGCCCAAGAGAAACCCCAAATAAAACAACCCAGCCCGGCCCAAGCCACAAGAACAAAAATATCTTGAGAGGTTTGCCAGTAAATCCAGACTGCCACCAAAGAAACTATTAGTAGCAAAATATAAGCTGAGGGCATAGTCGTCTTCTCCCAATGTGTCTGCAAACCGTCAGGAGCGATCCCTAACGATGTGCTTAAACTTAAAACTAAAACCTGAAGAACTTATGAAGATAAGCGACCTGTCACAAAAAGTAAAATACTCCTGCCAGTTTATATTTTGCCGAGCAATCATCAGGAATATTGAGTTAATTGTTGAGGTCGAATCCGCTTAAATGAACGCACTACCGATAGGGAATTAAGCATCGCGTATTGGTATCAATTTCATCTCAAATACTGACAGGGTTGAAACGCCTGCCTGCCGGAATCTGGTTTTTAGTCTTAAGTTGACAGGACGAAAGGCACGGGGCCTAAGTCCTTACACTTATGCTGTGCGATCGACGTGATTCTATCTGAGGCACAATACCAAAGAAACCAAGTTGTTTTAACTCTCTTTGCCTGCAAGACTAATGCTTGAAAAGCGGCACAATTCAATGGGGGCGATCGATCTATTCTTGCTCCCAGCCCAAAGCTTCAGCGACCTGAGCCGCCAAAAACATCGGTTCAAAAGGCTTAGCAATCACGCTCACTACCCCCAAATCCGCGAACATCCGCCTGTCCCCAGCCAGAGCTTTAGCCGTCAATAAAATTACCGGAATGTGCTGCGTAGCATTATTAGCTTGTAACTGTAAAAAAGTAGTAGGTCCGTCTTGGTCGGGCATCATCACGTCCAACAGAATAGCATCAGGCTGTTCGGCAAGAGCCTTAGCAACACCCTCGCGACCAGAACTCGCGGTCAGAACTTCCCAGCCTCCCACCACCTCAAGGCTGACTTGAGCCACTTCCCGAATATCTTCCGCATCGTCAATAACCAAGATGCGCTTGGTAGTCAAAATTAACATCTTTTTAGAAATGAGAACTGATCGCAGACTAGAGGCGAAATGTGAATATTTTGTAAAGCAAATTATCTTACCCGATCGGACTTTACAGTAAATTTTCAAAACTGTATAGCAGATGTTGAAGGCTATAGCGGCGAAGCTGACCGGGTAAAAAGAAGGAAGACAGCAGTTGCAATCGACCGCAAGGGTTTCAACAATTAAGAACATCCTAACCGTCCGGCGCGGTTGGTGTAAAATCTCCACCCCAAAAAAAGCCGCTTTTCGACCTCAAATAGGGATTTTTGCCCGCAGTCCCCGAACTACAGAAACGGCTGAGATTGTTTGTCGGTAATTCGAGCCCAGAATCTCGACAAAATTAGTAACTTTGAGTACACCTAGGTAGAAATTAACTTTCCGTTGCTAGCCCCTCCCTTAGAACTGGCAGACTTAAGAAAAAAGTGCTGCCCTCCCCCAAAACACTCTCCACCCACATCCGGCCCCCGTGCTGCTGCACGATACTGCGACAAATCGCCAGCCCCAAACCAGTTCCTCCCTTCTGGCGAGAATCAGAAGCATCAACCTGTTGAAAGCGTTCAAAGACCATCTCCAGTTTGTCTGCCGGAATGCCCCGTCCTTGGTCTTTAACAGCAATCACGATGTACCGCGAGCTCGGAACTGGCAAATGCGGAGGCGCGGCGGCATTCTCAGGAGACAACAAAGACGGGGACGACACCGACTTTTGCCCTGCTTTTTCTACCAAATCCGGATTGTGGTTCAACTCCGCGCTCAGCCAAACCGTAGCGCCGGAGGGAGAAAATTTTATAGCATTGCTAAGCAAATTAGTCAAGGTCTGAATGAGCCGATCGGGAACAGCTTGCAATTTCGCCCCCACAGGCTTCACCGACAGAGTAACTCCCGCCTGCTGAGCCATTCCCTGCATCTCGTCAGCCGCCTGCAGCATCAGCTCAGCGACATTGCAAGTTTGTTTGATGGCAGTGCTGTAATTCGACTCCATCCGCTCTAAATCTAGGATGTCGTTGATCAAGCGCACCAAGCGGTCAGTGTTAGTGACAGCAATCTCCAGCATCCGCTTGGCTTTCTGCGGGTAAGCGTCAAGCACGCCGCTGTTGAGGAGGCCCAGGGCACCGTGAATCGAGGTCATGGGCGTCCGCAGTTCGTGGCTGACAACAGAGATGAATTCATCTTTCATGCGCTCGATGGCAAGCTGCTCCGTGATATCTTTAAAAGTCACCACAGCTCCAATAATTTCGCCTTGTTCTCGCATCGGAGCGACAACGTACTCAACCGGAAAACTGCTGCCGTCTCGCCGCCAAAAAACCTCATCGGTTACGCGCCGCGCCTCTCCGTCTTCCAAGGTCGCTAAAATTTGAGAACTTACCCGGTTCGGCAGCAGTTTGGCCGGGGTTGGCGGTGCGGCGCAGCCTGGGGCAATTTCAGCGCCTGAATTAATTTGTGTTGCAGGTGAGAGTTGCTCGATCGCCTTTGAGGATTCTTCCTGTGAACGGTGTAAGCTTTCATAGAGCGGTCGATCGATCAATTGCTTCGATTCGCAGCCGGCCATTCTCACCGCCGCAGGATTGACAAAAGTTACTTTTCCATATTTGTTCAACCCGCAAATTCCTTCTCCTGCGGAGAACAAAATCATTTCTGTTTGGTGGCGGAGTTGTTCAAAGGCTTTTTCGACTCGCTTGCTGTCGCTGATGTCGCGAGCGATGGTGGAAACGCCCGTTACCGTTCCTGTGGCGTCTTTAATCGGAGAAATCGTCAGGGACACATCTATTTGTTGGCCGTCTTTGCGCAAGTGCACGGTTTCGTAATGGTCGATGCTGGCTCCAGCCCTAATATTTTCCAGAATTTGGGGCATTTCCTTGGGGCGTTCGGGTATTGCTAAAATCTCGATCGACTGCCCCTTGATTTCCGCCGCGCAGTAGCCGTAAATTTTCTGTGCTCCTGTGTTCCAGCTCTGAATTGTCCCGGCGAGGGTTTTGCTGATTATACCGTCGTCGGAAGACTCGACAATCGACGCTAAGCGCACGAGTTCGTCTCTAGCTTGCTTGTATTCCGTGATGTCGCGGCCCAAAATCACGATACTTTTGCGTCTGCCGTCGGGGTGAAATACAGGTACTTTAATCACGTCGTAGATTTTCACAGTACCGTTTGAGCGGGGAATCACTTCTTCTCCCCTAGAAAGCTCACCTTTTTCCCACGCTTCTCTATCGCTCACCTCGCACGCCTGTAAGGCCTCCCGGTAAAAACTGCTGAGTTCTCCTAGCTGAAAATCTTTAAGGCCGCGGTAGTCTATTTGTTCTAGCTCGAACACTTCCAATATCGCTTGATTTGCCTCCTGCCACCTGCCTTCGCCATCTTTGAAGCAGACAATATCTGGCATGGCATTCATCAGCAAGTCGAGATAGGAGTTTTCTTGCCGTGCAGCTTCTACCTCCGCCCGCTTGGCTATTTCCCGTTGCAACTTTTCGTTTGCCGTCAACAGCGAGTCGATTAACAAATTTTCTGTAAAAGTGCGTTCTTTAATTACTTCCTGAAGTCTGTGGAGTTCTAGCGACAGCCGCCTGCGGGCCAACAAATTCTCTACCCGCAAGTGCAGTTGGACGGGTTCTGCGGGACTTACTATCAAATCGTCTATTGTGCGTTCGAGTTGTTTGGCCGGCAGTGAAAATGGCCGATCGAAAAGAGCAGGCGTTTGCGATTGGCTAAGGAGCAAGAACGGTAAAAATATCGGCTCGGCAGCAGCTTTTAATCCTTCTACCAGGGGCCCGATGCGATCGAAAGAGGACTCGTCGAGAATGCACAAGTCAAAAGCGATTTGGGGAAAGGGAAATTCGGAGTTGGGATCTAAAGCGCGATCGATCACGATCACCTCATGCTCCGTTTTGAGGTGCGCGAGCGGCAAATTAGGTTGTTGGTGGCGATCGACCAATAGTAAAATACGGCTCATTAGTTTGTTAATTTCCCCATGACTAATGATATTATGTCCGGTAAATTAACCATTATAAGGTTTATTGTGAGGACTTTATTACTCTTTTTTATGAGGACTAAAGCCTTCACTACAAACAAATTTTATAGCGCTACATCGACCGGACGCGATCGAAACGATCCAGGCATTAGGCAGCCAAAGTTGAAGCCCCTATTCAAAAAAAAGTGATAATTATTTAATTGTTTGTTCGTTCAAAAAATAACTGATGACTAATGACTGTTGACTGTTGACTAATTCAGCGGGCGGGGGCGGGTTTATATTTATTTGGGTTCGCAGTTGTATGAAAGCTGCTGAAACCCGCCCCTGCAGACAGATGACTGATGACTGAGGAATAATGAATTTTTACGGCATTCCGATCGGAATCAAAGTATCTTCCGGCATATAGCTAGAGTAACGATCCCCTTCCGATAAAACCGCAATCAGTCGCAGCGACCAGTCGGGCATAATCTGCAAATCCGCCCAGGGCACTGCTACCTCCAAACATTTATCCAGTCCCACTTGGGCCCTGCCGATCCGGGGCTGCCACTCATCGCCCTCTCCTGCTTCTTGAAACCAAATCGATTTCGTCAGCAAATTAATCTCTAACTGATGGTGGTATCGATAGTTTAGCGGTGCTTCGTCGGGCAAACCCGACAGCGGAATCAGACTGTTGTGCATCGTGCGATCGGGATAAAACCAGAACAAATTTAACTGCTGCGGGCAATCAATTCCCGGCCGCACCCCTGCCTTAAAGTCGGCGCGAATGTAAAAATTCAAGTGGTCAACCCCGTACCAAAGCCGCTGAATTGCCGAACTCCGGTGCATCGTACCCCTTGCTCCCCCAACTTCAATCCGGCCGGCTTTGTCCCAATCCTGTTCGTTGCCGATACCGTCAATCACCGGGTGAATAAAGCTCAGCGGCAGGTGGTCGCCTTGAACCTGGTGCACCTCTACTTGCCGTCGCACTTCCGGGGGTACCGGCTCGCCGAGAGCTTCGTAAATTCCCGCTACGTGTTCGCGGAATAGCTGGTCGAACATGGCATCTTGGTTCGAGGTGTGGCCTTCGCCAAACCACCAGAACCAGTCGGAACCTTCAGCCGCGTAAAGCGCTTCCCAAGCTTCTGGGTTGCTTTCTTCTGTGGCCTCTGGATGGTTTGCCAGCATTTGTCTCGCGGCCCCTAACAAGTCCCAAGCGCGATTTTTCGCGGGATCGCCGATCCAAGTTGTGAGGGAACCGTCCACCCAGGAACCGGTGTGCAGTTGGGCTGCGGGAATTGTTTCGGTTGCTGGGAATTTGTCGAGAAATTCCGAGACTGTGACTAATTTGATATCTGGATTGTCGCTGAGAGTTTGATAGAGGGATTCTAAGAACGGTTTGCCGTCTTGGGGATAGAATTCCCAGCAATTTTCGCCGTCTAGGGCGATCGTCACTAACCAGGGATTTTCTAAAGCTGTTTTGCCGCTGGACTGTCGGTGTTTGAGAGTTCTGCCGATCGCTTCTAAGTGTCCCACTAAATCTGATGCTGCTTTTTTCGGCTCCATCGAACCGTAAGTAAACCCGATCAAGTCGGACAATCTGTGGTCTCTAAATACTATGGCTAAATCGCCGTCAGGAGTTTCTAAACGGTAAGGGCGATATAAGAATTCTGGTTCGTAGACATTCCCTGTCGCGTCGCGGTTGAAAAAGTGTTTAATTGTCCACCCCAATACCGCTTCGTCCGAGACTATCCATTTAAAGCCTTGTTTGGCAATGTAGGGCAAAATTTCCGGGCTGACTGCTTGTTCCGACGGCCACAAACCGCGCGGTTGGCAATCAAACCAGTCTTGATACATTTCCCAGGATTTTCTCAGGTGTCGGGGAATATCTTCTGCCCACTGAAACCGGTGTTGTGGCAGCGTCATGTTTGGAATAGCTATGCGGCCGCCATTAGTGTCGGCAAGCAGCGGTAAAATCGGGTGCGTGTAGGGGGTTGTGGAGACTTCCAACTGTCCCTGGGCTTGCATTTTACGGTGCTGGGGAATGATCCGGGCGAGGATTTCTTTTTGTTTTGAGTAGATGTTTTTTCTGTCTGCCAAACTAAAATTTTGTCCTTGTTTGAGCCACCCTGAAATCTCGGGGTCGTCCCAAAACATCGGGTCAATCCAAGCTAAATTGTGCCACGCCAGCAAGTCGCTAAAATCCTGCAATTTCCAGTTTGCCAAACACCACTGAATGCCTTTTTCCTGCCGCTGAGTGTAGAGTTGAGCGTAGCGGGGATGCGGCTGAATCAGAGTGTGGTAATTGGCGTCAAAAAAGTGTTCTAAAATGAACTCTTGTTCTGGGATGGTTAAAATTTCTGCTGACTTTAATGTCACCGTCAAGTAAGGGTCTAATGCTTTGTCTGCGATGCAGTCTTCTATCTGCAAAATCAAGGATGGAACCAAGTTTACGGTTTGATGAAGCTTGGGATATTTTGCCAGCATTAGCACTAAATCCAAGTAGTCTTTGACTCCGTGCAAGCGCACCCAAGGCAGTCGGTACTCGGCTGCTGCTGCGCTAGCTGATACTCGGGATTTGTACAGCGGTTGGTGTTGGTGCCAAATGAAGGCTACATAAAGGGGGTGAGACATTGAGTTTGGTAATTGGTAATTGGTAATTGAATTTGGTAATTGGCAATTGGCAATTAAATTTGGTAACAGTCAACAGTCAACTCTCAACAGTCAACTCTCAACTGTCAAACGTCAACTGTCAACTGGTAATTGGTAACTGTCAACTCTCAACTGTCAAACGTCAACTGGTAACAGTCAACCGTCAACTGCCAACTGCTAACTGTCAACCGTCAACTGCCAACTGCCAACTGACTAATTACATTACCTGTTCGACTTCGGCAATTTCTGGGATGGCCTCGCGCAGGCGGCGTTCAATACCCATTCTCAGAGTCATTGTGGAACTGGGGCAAGAGCCGCAAGCTCCTTGCAGTCTCAGGTGTACGACTGGACCGTCAATTTCTACGAGTTCGACGTTGCCGCCGTCGGATATCAGGTAGGGCCGCATTTCATCGAGAACTGTTTCGACGTTATCTTTGGTTAGTGCTAGTGTCATTTTTCGCCTCTGTGATGATTTCTTGCAGTTGTTGAAAGTTCGCTTTGAGTCAAGGGCAGCATTCTCAACCGCGCGGGATTTAAGCAACCGGGTTTCTTGACAAAAGACACAAAAGACTTGGACACTTTGGTGACCTGGCCGCAAGAAACCCGGTTTTTGTAAGGCTGATGCTCGATATGAGTTCGCTCTCTCGTTCGATCGTAGCCTTACTTGCTGCCAAATCAAGTTGATTCTGATAGGTTAACCAAAAAAACCCGTTTTATTTAAGAAATTGGGTTTTCGATCGCGCTACACTACTGCTGGTTCTAGCAGTTTGACGTTAGAGTAGTTGAACTCGGTTGTTGTCAGTTGACCCTTTTCTTTCGATCGAACTACTTGCTTGGTCATGACATAATAGTCGCCTATCTTCTCAAAGGTATCTTCAAATTCGAGTTCTCTGATGATTTCGTCTGTTTGGGGGTTGCGGAAAACGGCATCATAGTGAGTCGCCAAAGAACCTTCGGGTGTTTCTAAGCTTTTGTGCGTGTCAATTACGAAAGCCATGCGGCCCATCACCCGGCTGACTTGACAAATTGAGAGACCTCGGATTTTATAGTTAGAACCCATTGAGTCGCCTTGCACCAAGATTTCCACAGCGTCGGTGCTGTCCTTCTCGCCGAGGGTGAAGCTATTGTTGCCGTGAGATTTTTCAAATGTCGAGCGTTTGCGGTGGGTGACAATATCGCGCATTTGGGTATAGACGCTTTGCTGCACTTCCTCGTCTTCAATGCCGCTGACTTCCACGCTCATGTCGGGTTTGATGGAAACATGACCCCTGTATACTTCCTCACCCTGTTTGAGTTCAATATCGGCACTGTAACCGGGAAAATTGGCATCCCAAGTATAGCGGTGTTCGTAAGCAGCGCGAAACAAATCGCGAGCGTTGGCTTGCTCTGTCATAAATCCCTCTTTCTCTTGACACCCATCTAGTTTAGCTTAACCGCGAGAAGCCCCACATTCACTGGATAGGCGAGTTACCCGCACTCCTGGCTTCTCGCTTCTCGATCGTGCTGCTGGGCCGGCAATTACGGCGCAACAAGAATTTACTTTAGGTGTGGGTTGCTATAATCTGACAATCAAGTGACAAAATGGCTGGTTATTGAGATCGCGAGCGATCGCCAGACACCAGTCTTAGTTATGGGTTATCTTGAAAAAACTTGTGTCCGCTTGTTAGGGGTTGCGCCTGTGGCAACTATCAGATTCCCCCATTAATAAAATGCTAGAAACAGTCTACAAACACTTAGAAACGTTGCAGAAACAAGCTAGCGAATTGCCACCGCCGCACCAGGCAATTTTAACAAAAACTCTGGAAAATTTATCAGTTGCTTTACAGGAAATGGCAGCCAGCCGTATGTTTGAAAGCGCGACAAATAATGCAGCCAAGCTGGTTGAACTAGAAAAAAATAATCGCCTCTTGGAACGCACTGTCGCCCAGCAAGTAGGGCAAATCAGACAGCTACGGGAGCAGTTGGAAAAACAAATCAGCCAGCATCGCAGGGAAAATCAAGCATTAACTAAAAGCGAAGCAAAACTGCAAGCTGTGCTGCGCAATTCTTCGGATATAATTAGCATTCTCGGCTCCGACGGGCGAGTTCGATACCACAGCGGAGCCCTACAGCGAGTTTTGGGTTACAACCCAGAAGAAAGAGTTGGGAAGTTTCACGGCGAGTTAATCCATCCCGACGATTTGCTGGCTTGGCAGGCGTATTTTGGGAAGTTGCTAGAATATCCCGGAATTGCTAGACCGATCGAATATCGGAAACGCCACGCTGACGGTTATTGGATCTACGTCGAGTCGATAGGTAACAGTTTGGTTTACGATTCTAACGTGCAAGGAATTATAATTAATTCCCGGGAAATAGGGGAACGCAAGCAAGCTGAAATGGCCGTCCGGGAGTCGGAACTGCACTACAGAGTTATGTCGCAGATTACTTCGGATTTTGCCTATTCTTTTAAGGGACTCCCAGACGGCAAGTTTGCCTGCGAGTGGGTGACAGAAGCTTTCGAGCGCTCCACCGGTTGCGTTCCTGAAGAATTGGAATCGTTTGGTTGGTGGAACTCCGAAATCGTTCATTCCGATGACAAGGAAATGTTAATTAAACAATTAGAAGGCTGTAATTTCAGCCGCACGGGAGCCAACGAGTACCGCATTATTAATCAAAAAGGCGAGGTGCGCTGGGTGCGGGACTGCTGGCAAGCTGTGTGGGACAAAACTGCTGAACGGGTTGTCCGTTTGTGGGGCGCTTGTCAAGAAATTACCGATCGCAAGCAAGTAGAATTGAAACTGCAACTCGTTAACGAAGTAATGATAGCGCAGATGGCATCGGCTCCGCTGGCCATTAACTGTACCGGCAATAACGGCAGTACGCTTGTCTGGAACCGCGCCGCCGAAAAACTTTTTGGCTGGACTGCCGCTGAGGTTTTAGGGCAACCTTTACCGAATATTCCTGAAGGTCAAAAGCAAGATTTTTACGGGCTGCTGAAGTCGGCGGGTAATGGCAAATGGCAAAACGGTTTGCAAGTATCTTTGTTGAAAAAAGACGGTAGCTCGATCGATGTTTGGCTTTGGACCGCACCCGTGCGAGATGCCGGCGGCGAGACTCTCGGCAGTATCAACATATTTTCTGACCTTTCAGAACGAAAGCGCATACAGAAGGATCGCCAAAAATTAGCAGCGATGAAAGATATCGAGGAACCTTTTTGGGCGCGCTATGTCAGCCCTCCAAAAACTCCTAAAAAAAAGGGCGAGCGGTAATTCCATCAAGCACAAGTTCAAAACATTAAAAGTGCGAAACTACAATCTTTTGCTGGCGATATCATTTCCGGTAAAATAACCGTCATATGTTTGTCATTACAGATTTGTCCTCAGAGTTCGACCGGGACGAACCTCGTAATTACAAATTTATTTGATGGGTAGTTCCAGCGCGCATAATATGATAAATACACCCAGATGCTAGGTTTAATAGTTAGTATGCTGTGCTTGAGAAAACCCTAATTATCTAAAAATAATTGAGCGATCGGCCACCGAATTTATTAAGGTAATCTATAGATAAACAGTCAGATTTTCCAGGCGCAAGGCTTGTCTGCACGTTAAATATTCGACTTTGTGAATCCTCGGCTCGAATCTTTACTGGTGTCCAGATTCCTCCTGGGTTCTGAAAGCTGATAAATCTCCGTGAGTCTGGCAAGCTTCACTTAACTCAATGTAATCTAAGATATTGGAAATTACTTTAGAAAGGTGGATAGCCGAACGGTGAGCTTCTTGGATAAAATCTCTCTCCTCGATCGGATCGTCAGCTTGATCGTCTATGGTTAGTTGTAGATAGCCGATGATGTGATTTAGGGGGGTGCGCAGCTCGTGGGACGCCTTCAACAAAAATTGCTTTTTGAGCTGGGATAGTCCTTGTACTCGCTTGCTGCGCTCTTGGTAGAGGGTGGCGAGGGCGATGGCACTTCCGACTTGATCGGCAAGTTCTTGTGCGAATTCGATTTGGCATTGAGTCCAACGTCGATGGGTCTTACCCTTCCTCGACCATCTGCCCTCGCACCGATGCAAGCTAATTATGCCGTTAGGTTGCTCTTGATAAGAGGTAGCCAGCACTAGCAGGGACTGTCGCTCAAAAGGGTCATCGGCTGCAAAGGACTCTACTACCACCGGTTCGAGGGTGGCTAGAGCTTGAATGAAATGAGGTTCTGCTGTGAGCGAGATTTCCATTCCCAGCATGGGTAGAAACGGTTCTTGGCAGTATTCAGCAGCTACTTTGACTTGCAGGCTAGAACTGTGATACGGACAAATGATGCAGCGGCTGACGCCTAGTGTTTGTCCCAGACTATTAACTGTTTGCTGCCAAATGGTATCGATATCCAAGGTTCGACGAATCTTTCTGCCAATTTGCAGTAAAAGTTTTTGCGATTGAGCTGATATTTGCTGATTCATAGCAACCCTTTTTCTACTAGACTGGCAAAAGTTTACCACTGGGCCAACAGAGCAGGAATTTATTGAATTAATTTGCCAGTGGCAGGCTGTCCGAATTGTAAATTACGTAATTCTACTTATAATGTTGCCACAGGCGGTCAAACATTACTAAGTAGTTTCGGTGTCTTTACAAGATCTTTATCATTCTCACGCAGAACTCAGAGCGTCCAGTTTTCTGAAAAATCCTTTACAGTAGGGGATTAGGAAGCTGAATCAGTTGTATAAGTTGGCATTAAGTTCTTGTAAAGTTGCCGATTTGCAGGGCTTGACCCGAAGGTGTAAGCCCCTAGCGGACAGATCTAGAGAGCTGTTATCCCTACCCCTCGGATTCCCTGGATGCGAATTCAGTCCAGGGCCCGGAATCGGCGGGGGCGATCGATCTGAGTCCAAAACACCCAAGGAGGGAGCTTGGCGGCGGAGAGAGTAAAAATTGATACTGGATGGACGATCGAACTATCTTTGTAGGAAAATTACCGACGATCGACTACCTTGATTCGCGAAACATAAGTCAAGGATACATCGATAGCTGTTTTTTTCTTCTTCGTTATTTCTTTAGTCCTGGACGCACGGGCGGTCAGAAACCGAGTTTTTATTGCGAAAATACTGCATTTCGAGCTTGAAAACTGGTAAAAACCCGCTCGAACGCTGTGACGTTCGAGCTTATATGACGAAATTACTTCCAGAGACCGGATTTTTGCGTCCAGGACTGTTCTGGCTTCAACGTCCCGATTAGCGATTACTAATGGTCGATTACCAGTGATTAATTTTTAAAGAGTGGTTCTTGATAAAGCGGCACAGTAAAAGTAACAGTCGATCCAAGTCCTTCCCCCATACTGTAAAAATTTACTGTACCCCCCATTGCTTCTACCAATTTTTGAGAAATAGCCAATCCCAAACCGGTGCCGCCGTATTGTCTGGTACGAGCGCCGTCCACCTGAAAAAACGACTCAAATAATTTATCTTGCTTGTCGAGAGATACGCCAATGCCAGTATCAGCAACTCGGATTTTCACCATTCCGGGGAACTGCTGGTTGTGAACAGTCACCTTTTTCTTAATAATTTCGGCACTGATGCGAATTCCCCCTTCCCCGGTAAATTTAATCGCATTGCCCGTGAGGTTCAAGATTACCTGAAGCAGGCGTTGGTAGTTGCCGTACAAAATAATGTCGTCCTCCACCGGAGGTTTTTGAATTTGAAATTGCAATCGCTTTTGCTGTATTTGAACCCGCGTAAAATTCTCAACTTGCTGCAACAGTTCGCCGAGTTTGACGGGAGCGAGGTCTAAGTGCATTTTGCCAGCTTCGATTTTAGCGATATCCAAAATATCGTTAATCACGTTGAACAAATGTACTGCCGACCGGTAAGCTTCTTCGATAAATTGGTGCGCTTCATCGGGGTCATCTGCCATGCCGTCCACTAGCAGTTTTAGAAAGCCGAGGATGCCGTTGAGAGGAGTGCGAAGTTCGTGAGAAGTATTGGCAAGAAATTGACTTTTAAGTTGGGAAAGAGCTACGGCTTCGGCGCGGGCCTGTTCTAATTCTTGGTAAAGTGTAGCGTGGGCGATCGCACTGCCGACTTGAGCGACTAACTCGCGGGCGAATTCGAGTTCGAGAGGACTCCATTTCGGAGAATTGCCACAGCGGTGCAAAGATATCAGTGCATTGGGTTGGTCTTCATAGGAGGTAGCTGCTACGAGCACGGAATGGCGGTTGAAGGGATCGGCGGCGGGGAAGGCGTAATCGACTGCTACTGGTTTTAGGGTGGCTAAAGTTTGAATCCACCCCGGCTGTTCGGCTGCGCGCAGTTCTAATCCCAGCATAGAAGAGTAAGGTTCTTGGCGGTACTCAGCTACTACTTTAAAAGTTTTCGATTGGAGATTTTCGATTTGAGCTGGGGAAATCGGGGGCGAGCGGTCGCTGGCTATGGAGTGTTGTAATTCGGCTGCGGCGGCGGTGCAATTTTGGTGATTTTCCGAGGCGAGGAAGGGGGAGGGTTCGAGATTTTCGCTGTCTTTTTTGTAGGAACAGATGATGCACCGACTCGCGTTCAAAACTTGACCCAAACTGTTAACTGTTTGCTGCCAAATTGTCTCTAGATCGAGGGTTCTGTGCAGGTTTTGAGCAATTTGAGAGATAATTTGGCGGTCGATTTCCGAGTAGGAAGGGAGCGATCGACCGGGGATGTGGCTCGCTGGAAGCGGCATTTGTTGGCGGGCGTCCGAGGGGGATGGCAAAGCTTGAGAGAGCATGAATTCTGGGGAACCTGGCTGTCTGTCTGTGGGTTTGTCAGACAGCAGCCTTCCCATAACTAAGACTTTTGCAGCTTTGCCGTTTGAGTCGATCGCCGGAGTGACTGTCAAATCGAAGAGAAAATATTGTCCGGCGTGGCGAAACGGATAGCTGAAGCGTTGCGGAACGAGGGCTTCGAGCGCCCGCTGCAGGATATCGAGATAAGGCGCAGGGGGGATGGGTTGCAGGGTTTCGCTGAGGGGGCGATCGATAATTTGTTCTGCTGTGAGGTTGTACCGATCGGCTTTTTGCCAGTAAAAAGATAGATATCGACCCCTTGCGTCTTGGGTAAATACTAATTCTGCCCCTAACTCTTGAAAAAAGGCTGTAGAGGCGAGGCTCGATCGCCGGAAATCTGTGTTAGAGTCCATCAGAGTAGGGGATGAAAGTAGTTCTGATTTTTGATTTTTGAGCTTTTTATTAAAAACTCAAGATTCCAAATTGTTTTGGGCTTTTATCGCTAAGTTTTGAGTTATTAAGCCACTAAAAACTTGTTGGCTCTTTAATTAAAGATTCACCGATCAAAACTCACAATTTACAACTCTTTTAGGCTTCTACTACATTGCGTCTTGAGTTATTAATGAATTAAAAAATAAAAAATTTTTAATTCCGAATTCAACTCAAAACTCAAAACTATTTTTTGTCAGGCATTTTGGGGAATTAAAAAATAAAAATTAAGATTTTGAATTAGGAATCTGCACCGATTAACGATCTAGTTTGAAAATCATGCCAAAATCTGAGGCTGCGAACAACTCAAGTCGGGGACTGGCTCGCGCATTTCTTCCGTCACCTTGAAGAGTTACGAGGTTGTGAGTTAGCCGAGTTAGCTGGGGACAACCTGTAGCTTTCGCCGCGAAATCTGCCTGACATCGAAGCAGGCGATCTAAATTTCACAACCTGCTGATTTGCGCGCACCGTTTGGGGCGAGAGAACCTCAGTCGTTCCATTCGCCGCGCGGCGGGACTGGCGGGTTGCGGCGCAAACTCAGAGCCAGCTCGTCTTCGCGGCGCTCGCCTCTGAGCCACTGCTTGATGGCTGTTTCAATGACTTTGCTGGGGTCATTCGTCAAGTGCTTAATTTGGTCTAGCAGTTCAGAATCTATATGGATAGATAGTTCCACTTTTTCTGACGAACTGTGGGAGGGTATACGTGATTCGCTCATCGTTAAAAAATCCTAGTTTTAATTCTTAAGTTTCAATTCCTTCTAGGAATTTAGGCCTTTTTGTTTTGAAGGAAGTGTTTTGAAGGAAGTGATGCCTTACCTCTGGTAGATATTCACAGCGGATGAAAACCTATATTTTTTACACCCTTATTGTCCCGCTTCCGTCATTTGACCAAATTATGTGCTTGTTGTCAAGCGCCAGTAACTTCTAACCAAAATTTTTAAGTTGGCGATCGCACTCCTGAGAGCAACCTGACTGAGTTGGAGGTTTGAGGGCGGATGTTGGCGATCGCCTGTTCCCCAACCGTTCAAAAGCTTTTTGTACAATAACAGAGAGAAAACTTTTTTCCCAGGAGGGCGTATTGGCTGGAGATGACTGTTTAACATAGCATAAATACAATAAATCTGTCAACCCACGGTCTAGAAAAAATTAAATTCTATTTAAGTCTCTAAATGAGTATAAATGATTGTAAATTGAATGAAGTTTTATAATACAACAAAAGTCAATCTTTTGCCGATAGGTTTTATGACTAACGTTCCTGTATCTCGCATTCGTAATTTTTCGATTATTGCTCACATCGACCACGGAAAATCTACCTTGGCCGATCGCCTGTTGCAGGCGACTGGGACTGTTCAGGCACGGGAGATGAAGGAGCAGTTTTTAGACAATATGGATCTCGAACGCGAACGCGGCATTACGATCAAGCTGCAAGCGGCTCGGATGAATTATACTGCCAAGGACGGTCAGGAGTACGTGCTGAATCTGATCGACACTCCCGGACACGTGGACTTTTCTTACGAGGTGTCGCGATCGCTCGCTGCTTGCGAAGGGGCGCTGCTGGTGGTAGACGCATCTCAAGGCGTGGAGGCACAAACTTTGGCAAACGTCTACCTTGCCTTGGGAAATAATTTGGAAATTATTCCAGTTTTAAATAAAATTGACCTGCCGGGGGCAGAACCGGAACGTGTAAAAGGGGAAATTGAAGAAATTATCGGTCTGGACTGCAGCGGGGCGATTGAGGCTTCGGCTAAGGAAGGAATTGGTATAGATGAGATTTTGGAGTCGATCGTCGAGTTGGTGCCGCCGCCGCAGGATACTGTTGACAAACCGCTCAGGGCGCTAATTTTTGACAGTTATTACGACCCTTATCGCGGGGTAATTGTGTATTTCCGGGTGATGGACGGAAGTGTCAAAAAGGGCGATCGAGTTTTGTTGATGGTTTCGGGTAAGGAATATGTCATCGATGAATTGGGCATCCTTTCACCGACTCAAGTTCCAGTAGACGAACTGCACGCGGGGGAAGTTGGTTATCTGGCCGCGGCAATTAAAGCCGTAGCTGATGCTCGCGTCGGCGATACGATTACTTTGGTCAAAAAGCCTGCACCGGAGCCTTGGCCGGGTTATACAGAAGCAAAACCGATGGTTTTTTGCGGCTTGTTCCCGATCGATGCCGACCAATTTCCCGATTTGCGGGAAGCTTTAGAAAAACTCAAACTCAATGATGCGGCGCTTTCTTACGAACCGGAAACTTCGAGTGCGATGGGATTTGGTTTCCGCTGCGGTTTCTTGGGTTTGCTGCACATGGAAATTGTGCAAGAAAGACTGGAGAGAGAATACAATTTGGATTTGATTGTTACGGCTCCTTCTGTGATTTATCAAGTCACAACAAATAAAGGAGAAGTGTTAACAATTGACAATCCCAGTCACTTGCCAGAGCCTCAGTATCGCGAGAAAATTGAGGAACCTTATGTGCGGGTAGAAATGCTGTCGCCGGAAACTTATGTGGGCGCGCTGATGGAACTGTCTCAAAGTCGGCGGGGCATTTTTATGGATATGAAGTATCTGAGTCAAGGCAGAACTACGCTGGTTTACGAGTTGCCTTTGGCGGAGGTGGTGACGGACTTTTTTGACCAGATGAAATCGCGATCGCGCGGTTATGCGAGCATGGAGTATCACCTCATCGGCTACCGCGAAAATCCGTTAGTGAAAATGGACATTTTAATTAATGGCGATCCGGTTGATGCTTTGGCGATGATCGTACACCGGGATAAGGCTTATAATGTGGGCCGCGGATTGACGGAAAAACTCAAGGAGTTGATTCCCCGCCATCAATTTAAGGTGCCGATTCAAGCAACAATTGGCGCGAAGGTGATTGCTTCGGAACACATTCCGGCTTTGCGGAAGGATGTGTTGGCGAAGTGTTACGGCGGCGATATTTCGCGGAAGAAGAAGTTGCTGCAAAAGCAGGCGAAGGGTAAGAAGCGGATGAAGTCTGTGGGTACTGTGGATGTGCCACAGGAGGCTTTTATGGCTGTGCTGAAGCTCGATCGGGATTCGTAATCTGTGTGGCTTTTTGTTAGGAACAGGCTTTCCGGTCTGTTCCACAAAGAGTCTGTTTTTTTGTCGGTTATAGGAACAGGCTTTCCGGTCTGTTCCACAAATGGGGTTCTAGGAACAGGCTTTCCGGCCTATTCTACCTTTTGCAGATTAAGGGCGATTCCCTACGGGATAGCTGCGCTTCACGCTCTTGACCAAAGAAATTGGTTGATCTAAACTAAAATTTAGTTTAAATTTCTTATAGTAGATGCACATAATCAGCTACCGACGGGTGCGTGAATACAGCGAAACTCATGCTGATTGCGGGGAAGTTTTGGATAACTGGTTTAAAATTGCTAGCAAGGCTAAATGGTCTAACTTAATTGAGGTACAATCTGTTTTTCCGTAATTGCTCAACCCCCTTGACAAGAAGACGAGATAGACATTAGATCAAGGAATGGAAAAACTCCCCGACTTAAAGCAACTATCGAACGAGGCGAAAGAAGCCTTGATAGTAGAGCTATGGCAAGAAATCCAAAAACTCACCGCCGCTTTAGCAACTACAGGGGAAGCAAAACCAAATAAAGTTCCCACCAAAACCAGCAAAAATTCTAGCACTCCGCCGTCGAAGGGATTCAAGGCCAATATTAAGCCATCGAAAATTGAGGGGGTAAAAAGAGCCGGGAGCGTAGGAAGAGCAGGAGGGGGAAGAGAACTACATCCTGAACCCGAC
>NZ_JAUBSX010000102.1:0-23069 GCF_036704885.1 Microcoleus sp. F4-D5
ATTTTGGTTTGTAAGGCAATTATCTATGTATATCTTGCCTTACAGATTTTTTTTTGCTCACTTTTTCAGTGCCATTGGACTTTATTCCTCAAGATTGTGGAAAATAAGGACTCTTCGTCCTTACTACAAACCTTTGGAATGTTCGGACATTTTTCGCATTCCCACAGCCAATACGCTCAAAAACAACAGCCCCACCGCACCAGCTAGCGGATTGCCGTTAACTCCTGTCACCCAGTCGGGTACAGAGCCCGAATATCGCACTAACTGCCCGATGTTAATGATGTAATATCCCCAGATTAAACCTGCATGAAGCCCGATCGACAAACCGAGACGATTGTGGCGCGATCTTTTTCCCCAAACCAGAATCAAACCCAGCAACAACAACCCCGGAAACTGCGGCCAACTCCCCAGCATTGCCGCGACAGGTTTGATAAAATGAGATAGGGCAAACACCAGGCTATTCGCCCACAGAGATATTCTATAATTGTAATCCCGCTGCAACTCGTCCAGCAACCAACCACGGAATACCAACTCCTCGGCAAAACCGACTCCCAGGGCGCTTAACAGCCCTTCTGCGATGATTCTCGGCAAATTATCAGAATTTTGCCACGCGACAAAGCCGAACAACCCTTGCACCGCAAATAAGCTGAAAGTGAGCAAAAGCCCGATCGCCAATCCGATTAAAAGCTCAAAACCGTTTTGTCGCGTATTGATTAAACCGTAACTTTTGAGCAATTTGGTTTGTCCGTAAACCTGTTTTCCCCAGCGCGGCACTAGGAACAGAAACTCGGCAAACAACAATCCCATTGTCAGAATAGTTGCTAAGTTACTGTCTTTAACTAAGAGATAAATTGGTGCTGCTAGCGGCAGCCAAATTGCTAGCAAGATTATTAGGAAAATTATTACACGTAAAGGAAATGGATAAGTGGCTATTATTTGGATGCGGTTAATCATTGTTGTAAATGAGTTGAAATTGGGTAAATCGGCTTATTGGTCTGTCGGAGAGTCCGACAGGGGTTAAAAACCCCAGTCTCATAGCGAAAGTCCTCTCAAAGAAAACTGAAATTTATCACAATCTAATTTAGGTTGGCAGTCGGTTTTAACCGACTTTTTCTATAAGACGGGGATTTAAATCCCCGGCTGGCTTGCGGGTGAATGCGAGAAATTTTGGCTGAGTCAGGCTTGAGTAAATCCGAGAGTTAGAGTTGGATAAATCCGAGAGAATGTACAAAGCAGACGGAAAAAGCTAGAATGGCATCATATCGGTTGAAACTTTAAGTGAAGCAAAACTATAACATCAGGTAACAATGACTGAAGCCTCGGATTTTTCAAATGTCGATCGCGAATTAGATGACACAATTTTAAGCTTCGCAGACATTCAGGCAGAACTCAACCTGCGCCACGCTAAAGATGCTCTGCGAGATATAGTAGAAAATCTCGACTTGACAGTTCAAGAGCGAACTGGACTGGAACCGGAAATTGGCGGGTTGGAGAAAATGCTCGACAAGCTAGAGCGCGCTTGCGTGCAAATAGCCGTGTTTGGGATGGTGGGAAGGGGAAAATCTTCGGTTTTGAACGCGCTGCTAGGTCAAAATGTGTTTGAAACTGGCCCGACTCACGGGGTGACTCGCACCACGACTATCGGGCAGTGGGATGTCGGAGAGGGAATTGATGACAATTTGCCCGATAGATTTTCGCCAGTTGTTTACCGTTTGTCCCAAGTAGAATTAGTCGATACTCCGGGAATAGATGAAGTTGACGGCGAAACTCGCGAACTTTTAGCCCGCCGCGTTGCTAAACAAGCAGATTTGATTTTGTTTGTGGTGGCTGGCGACATTACGAAGGTGGAATACGCAGCACTTTCGCAGTTGCGGGAAGCCGGAAAACCGATGTTATTAGTGTTTAATAAAATTGACCAGTATCCCGATGCAGACAGGCTGGCAATTTATCATAAAATTCGAGACGATCGCGTCAGAGAATTGTTGTCTCCGGATGAAATTGTGATGGCGGCGGCTTCACCTTTGACGGCGAGGGCGGTGCGCCGTCCCGACGGAAGTATGGGCGTGCAAATGACTCGCAGTTTGCCACAAGTGCAAGATTTAAAATTAAAGATTTTGGAGATTTTAGACCGGGAAGGCAAATCTTTGGTAGCGCTGAATACGATGCTGTGTGCGGGTGATATTAACGAGCAGTTGGTGCAGCGAAAAATGGAAATTCGAGATGACGCGGCTAATCGAATTATCTGGAACGGGGTAATGACGAAATCGGTGGCGATCGCACTTAATCCAATTACTGTAGTCGATCTTGTTAGCGGTGCGGTAATTGATGTGGTGATGATCTTAACTTTATCTAAAGTTTACGGCATTGCGATGACGGAAGCGGGCGCGGTGGAATTGCTGCAAAAGATTGCGATTAGTATGGGGGGAATTACTGCCGGTGAATTGTTGGCTAATTTTGGTTTGAGTTCTTTGAAAGGATTGTTGGGTTTGGCAACGCCGGCGACGGGGGGTTTGGCTTTAGGGCCTTATTTGTCTGTGGCGGTGACGCAAGCTGCGATCGCGGGGGTTTCTTCCTATGGAATCGGTCAAGTTACTAAGGCTTATTTAGCTAATGGTGCTTCTTGGGGAGATGACGGGCCTAAGGCTGTGGTGAGCAAGATTTTGTCTTCTTTGGATGAGGATTCTATTTTAAATCGGATTAAGGAAGAGTTGCGGGCTAAGTTGGATTTGGGAAGTGTGGATAAACAGAAATTTCAGTGATTGTTTTGGGAATTATTCAACCGCAGATATAAAGCAGATAAACACAGATTAACGCAGATAATTTCAAAAATTAATAGCTTATGTTATTAACCATCTCCACAACTCGCGTACCTGCTACGGATTTGGGTTATTTGCTGCACAAACATCCCGATCGCCATCAATCCTTTCCGATGACTTTCGGGCAAGCCAGCGTGTTTTATCCAGAGGCAAATGCAGAAAGGTGCACGGCGGCTTTACTCTTAGATGTCGATCCGGTTGCTTTGGTGCGGGGCAAGTCGAAATCGGGCGATCGCCCTCTCGACCAATACGTGAACGATCGCCCCTACGTTGCCTCTTCGTTTCTGTCTGTCGCCCTCGCCAAGGTCTTTAGTACAGCTCTATCCGGTCGCTGCAAAGACCGCCCGGAACTCGCAGAAACAGCTATTCCTCTAACAGTTAATCTGTCGGTTTTGCCCTGTCGCGGTGGCGAGAAGTTCCTGCGGCAAATGTTTGAGCCGCTTGGCTATCAAGTCGCAGCAAAACCCCTGATTCTTGACGAGCAATTTCCCGAGTGGGGCGCGAGTCCTTACTTTTCTGTGGAACTGCAAAATACAGTTCGTTTGGCGGATTTGTTAAGCCATCTTTACGTGCTAATTCCAGTGTTGGATGACGACAAACATTATTGGGTGGGCGATGATGAAATCGAGAAGTTATTGCATCACGGCGAAGGTTGGCTGAACGCGCATCCCGCCCGCGAACAAATTGCCAACCGCTATCTGAAACGCCAGCGCCGTCTGACGCGAATTGCTGTAGCGCAGTTAGCAGAAGAAGATAATATTGACCCGGAGGATCTCGAAGTTTCTCACCAGCAAGAAGAGGAAGTTTTAGAACAGCGAATTAGTCTGAATCAACAGCGTTTAGATGCTGTGACGGAGGTTTTAAAAGCAAGAGGTGCTAAGCGAGTTGTAGATTTGGGCTGCGGTGAGGGAAAACTGCTGAAACTGCTTTTGAAAGAAAGCTCGATCGAACAAATTACAGGCGTCGATGTGTCCTTTCGGGCCTTGGAAATTGCCAGGGAACGTTTGCAGATCGATCGATTGTCTCCTGCAAAACAATCTCGCATTCAACTAATTCAAAGTTCGCTGATTTATCGGGACAGCCGTTTGGCTGGTTTTGATGCGGCGGCGGTGATTGAAGTAATCGAACATCTCGATTTAGAACGGTTAGCTGCTTTTGAGCGCGTTTTGTTTGAATTTATCCGACCCAAAAGTGCGATCGTCACAACTCCAAATATTGAATATAATGTTCGGTTTGAAAACTTGCCTGCGGGCAAATTTCGCCACCGGGATCACCGCTTTGAGTGGACGAGGGCAGAGTTTCAAACTTGGGCGAATGGGGTTGCCGAACGGTTTGGCTGTGGAGTAGAGTTTCGTTGTGTGGGAACTGAAGATTTAGAAGTAGGTTCGCCTACGCAAATGGCAATTTTCGCCCTGTGCAAATAATATTGACAGTCTGTTTGTGCTTACAATCTAGTTATACTTGGAAAAATGCAGGCTTCAGCTATGAGTAAATCTATTCAAACCCCGATCGTTAAAATTGACAATTCTCAGGGAATTCGCATTCCCAAATCTTTGTTAGAGCAAATTGGTATTAGCGAAGCAGTAGAAATCGAAGTTCAGGGCGATCGGATCGTGATTCGTGCAGCCCTAAAACCGCGTGCCGGCTGGGAGGAAGCGTTCGCAAAAATGGCAGAGCAACATGATGATGTCCTGCTTGATGATGTCACCACTACGGAGTGGGAGGATCTTGAGTGGCAATAAAATCAGCGCTGACGAACAAAAAGCAGTTTTAGATAGTTTGGTACAGATGTTGGCTGAATAATAATATTAAATGAAAATCACGATTCCAGAACTATCTTTAGTCGTTCTCATCGGTGCATCTGGTTCCGGCAAATCTACCTTTGCGCGGCAGCACTTCCTACCTACAGAAATCATTTCATCGGATTACTGCCGCAGTCTGGTTTCCGACGACGAAAACAATCAAGCGGCCACCGCTGATGCTTTTGAAGTATTGCATTTAATCGCTGCTAAACGTCTGGCTGCGGGTAAGCTAACTGTGATTGATGCCACAAACGTTCAGCCGGAAAGCCGCAAACCTTTGGTGGAATTAGCTCGCAAATACCATTGCTTTTTGGTTGCTATTGTGCTAGATTTACCAGAAAAATTGTGTGGCGATCGCAATCAACAACGTGCAAACCGCAATTTTGGAAATCATGTAATTCGCCGCCACGTTCAGAATTTAAAGCGATCGCTCAAATCTCTAGATAGGGAAGGATTTCGGTACGTTTACGTCCTCCGTTCCCCAGAGGAAATCGAGGCGGTGGAAGTCGAGAGACAACCGCTGTGGAACAACCGCAAACACGATCGCGGCCCTTTTGACATTATCGGCGACGTTCACGGCTGCTGCGACGAATTGGAACAATTGCTGCAACAGTTGGGCTATCAAATTATCGAAAAATCCAGCCAATCCGATTTGGGGAATTTTGCTACCTACGCGCACCCGGAGGGTCGTAAAGCCGTGTTTTTGGGCGATTTGGTCGATCGGGGCCCGCGCATTCTCGACACCCTCAAACTCGTGCGAAACATGGTACTCGCAGAAACAGCTTTGTGCGTACCTGGAAATCACGACATCAAACTGCTGCGAAAACTCAACGGCAAAAATGTCAAAATCAACCACGGACTCGAACAAACCTTAGCAGAAATTGCCGCTTTACCGGATGAATTGCGCGAATCAGCAGTACGAGAAATTCGCCAATTTTTAGATAGTTCGATCGGGCATTACGTCCTCGATGGCGGAAAATTAGTCGTCGCCCACGCCGGGATGAAAGCTGAATTTCAGGGACGCGCATCGCGCCGCATTCGAGATTTCGCCTTGTACGGAGAAACAACTGGCGAAATCGATGAATTCGGCTTGCCCGTCCGCTACAATTGGGCCGCCGAATATCGAGGTCAGGCAGCGGTTGTTTACGGACACACCCCCGTTCCAGAAACAGAATGGTTTAACAATACTGTTGATATTGACACGGGCTGCGTTTTCGGAGGCAAACTAACAGCTTTGCGGTATCCAGAAAGAGAATTTGTCAGCGTTCCTGCTGCTAGAATTTACTGCGAACCTGCCAAACCGATCGCCTTTCAAGACAGCCCAACTCCACTTAACAATAGAGACATTAATTCACCCGCGATCGATAGCGGTTTGGCGGAAGTAAATCTCACCGCCCAACAGCAGTTTGATGACGTATTAGACATTGCCGACGTACTCGGAAAACGCATCATTTCAACTCGCCTGCAAAGGAACATTACGATTAAAGAAGAAAATGCGATCGCAGCCCTAGAAGTAATGAGTCGGTTTGCCGCCAATCCCAAATGGCTGATTTATTTGCCGCCCACAATGTCTCCCGCTGCTACCTCCAACGAACCAGGACTTTTAGAACATCCAGCCGAAGCATTTAGCTACTACCAACAGCAGGGCATATCGACAGTTGTGTGCGAAGAAAAGCACATGGGTTCCCGTGCAGTTGTCATTGTTTGCCGCGACGCACCGGCAGCTTTACGGCGCTTTGGCATTCTCAGCGAAAGTATGGGCATTTGCTACACCCGCACGGGACGGCATTTTTTCGATAATTCTACCTTAGAAAGAGAATTTTTAGCGCGGGTAAATGTCGCTCTCACTGCGAGCAATTTTTGGGATAATTTTCAAACCGATTGGGTGTGTTTGGACTGCGAATTAATGCCTTGGTCAGCCAAAGCTCAAGGTTTATTGAAAGAGCAATATGCCGCCGTGGGAACAGCATCTCGTCACGGGTTTGCGGAGGCGATTAAGAATTTAGAACAGGCAAAACAGCGGGGAGTTGAAATTAATTATTTGCTGACTAGCTACCAAGAGCGAGCCGAACTAGCCGAGCGCTATGTTCATGCCTACCAGCGCTACTGCTGGCCAGTGAAATCCCTCTTGGATCTCAAATTAGCGCCTTTCCACATCTTGGCAACCGAGGGAACTGTTCACACTGACAAAAATCACTGTTGGCACATGGAACAGATTTCACAAATTTGTAAAGCTGACCCGGAATTGCTGTTAGCTACTGAATACAAAATAGTTGAAATTGCCGATTTTGACAGCAGATTCGCAGGGATTCAATGGTGGGAAAAACTGACGGCTGCGGGAGGTGAAGGAATGGTTGTTAAGCCAATGGATTTTATTGTTAAAAATAGCAAAGGACTCGTACAGCCTGCGGTAAAATGTCGCGGTAAAGAGTATTTGCGAATTATTTACGGTCTGGAATATTCTTTGCCGGAATATTTAGAAAAACTGCGATCGCGCGGACTTTCCGGCAAGCGTTCTTTGGCGTTGCGAGAGTTTGCTCTCGGTGTAGAAGCATTGGAGAGATTTGTTGCGGGTGCTCCATTGAGACAAGTTCACGAGTGCGTTTTCGGAGTTTTAGCGATGGAGAGCGAACCTGTCGATCCGAGGCTGTAATCTGAAGGTAGAAAGGAGGCGATCGCTCATTCATTTCCTCCTACTAATCGCTGTACTTCCAATGCCGATAAATTCATCATTTGTGCGACTTGTTCTAACTTCATGCCCGAATTTAACAGTTGAGAAACGAGCTCGCGCAAGGCTGATTCCGCCGCCAGCCGTGCTTGTTGCTATTCCTCATGAGTCTTCAGAAACTCTCCTGTTTGAGGATTTCTAAACCTCAATTCTCCAGAGACTATGTGCAATTCCAGTCCCAATACTTCGCTGTACAGCCACAGCGTATCGAAGGCGATATTATTGACGGGAATCGGCTCGTACTGGTTGTTGACTAAACGCACTCCTTGCAATATCGGATTGAGATATAGCGCTTCTCATAAAGATGAGGTATTTACTAATTAATTAACAATTCCTCAATCCCCCAATCTAAAATCTAAAATCTAAAATCTAAAATCTAAACTTGTACCTCATCTATCTGAAAAAGGCTATAATCCCCAGATGGATCGTACTGAAAGTATTCCCTGACTCCCAAACTTCGATAAGTTTCTGGTTTTGTTTCTTGGTCTACATCTTGAGTTGTTGCCGATGTTATTTCTAGGACAAACTGGGGAGTTATTCCGCCTTCTTGCCAAACTTTGTAGTTATCTCTTTTGCGTTTACTAACTCCGAATACTGCATAGACATCGGGAGCAACTACTGCTGCTTTGTTGCCTTCTTCGTAATAGACGAAAGAATTTGCTGACACGTATACATCCGATCGACCTTGAAAGTACAGCTTCAGAGCTTCCACGCTGTAAGTCATGTAATCGCGCGTGATGTCGCTTTCCGCCATCGGTTCTCCGTCGCTGCTGGGATATTCTATTTCTGATTGTTCGAGAGAAGTTAAAACATTCATGGTTTAAGTCTCCTCAATGCTGGTTATTTTTATTTTAGGCGACGAGAAATTAATTTTTTTTATAAAAAAAAGGCGTTTGTCAAGTACAAACGCCTTTTTATAGAGTTACAAACGCGGCGTCTTATCTTGTTTAAACGACGCTAACCATTCGCGAATTTGGTCGGCCGCAATCTCGCGCCCGCCCAAACCAAAAGCTAGAGCAATGCCAACTGCGATCGCCCCAAGCAGCAGCCCGAAAGCCAAATTCACAATATCGCTGCCAATGCCCATTTGTTGCAGCGCCAAGGCCCCAACAAAAGCAATAATCGCGATCCGAGCCGTTTGGCCCAAAAGCCGCGCTTGGCGAGTTCCAGAACTGGCAATCAAACTAAACGCCAGATTTGCCAAATACAAGCCGATCGCAAATACCACCAAACCGGCTAGCACCCGGCCTGCAACCAGCACAATACCGCTAACAATCGCCGTCAGCGCTGGAATCTGCAGCACGTCGGTAGCAGCCACCACAGCAAACAGAACGATCGTCACCTGCACCACAATGCCGACAAACTCAGAAGGCGTGCGGGCCGGAAGTTCGGGTTCCTGAAGTATTGTTGCCTCCGGATCGATCGAACTCCCCGGTAGCCTCAGCGGCTGTTTCGGCGGCTGCACTCCCAACCAAGAAAAGACATTGTTAAAGCCAATTCCCGTCAGGATATTAGTAACCAAATCGCCTACCCAGCGCCCCAAAATGTAAGCAACCGACAGAATCACGGCTGCCGTAAAGATTTTGGGAACCGCGCCCAAAATGTCGTTGAGCATCGCGACTGCCGGCTGGGAAATCGCCTGAATGTCCAAAGCGTTGAGAGCTGCGATCGCCGTTGGAATCAAAATTAAAACATAGACGATCGTCCCGACAATCCACGACAGCGATTGTCCGCCCGAAGTCCGCGAAATTCCAAACCGAGCGCCCAAACTGTCTGCCCCAGCAGCAGCCAACAGATTTGTGACAATCCGCCGCACCACCACAGCCAGCAGCCAGCCGACAAACCCAATCAGCACAGCTTCCAGAATTTTCGGAATTGCCGCCAGGATTTGGTTGAGCAAATTATTCACTGGCAGCAGAGCCTGCTGCATTTCCAGCGAGTCGAGAATCAGCGGCAAAAACAGCAGAAAAATGAACCAGTACAGCGCATTCGCCACAGTATCGCTCAGCAGCAAAGGGCGTTCAGCGGGCGCTGCGCCCACCTCCTGATTCAAGCGCTCGTCCACGTTAAAAGTCCGCATCGCCCGCGATACGGCCATTTTGGCTACAGTTGCCAACACCCAAGCAATCCCCAACCAAATTAGCGCGCCTGCTAACTTCGGCAAGAAACCGGTAATTTGATTCAGAAAAGTATTGAGGGGTTGCGAGACAGCCGTTAGATTCAGCCGGTTGAAAAAGGCAATTAGGAAAAAGACAAAAATGATCCAGAACACCGCGGCGGAAATCCATTTTTCCACTTGCGGGACTCCCGATCCGTCCGGGCGGCCGGTAATCCAAGCAGCCAGTCGGTTGTCGATCGTAGTCTTCTTGAGCAATCCCCCCACTACAGATGAGACGAGGGCTGATACTATCAAGCCAACTAGCAGGATACCGACGGCCCAGATGAGATTTTCAATGTTTGATCCCTGAAGGAAATTGTTAATTCCGCGTTCGGCATCTGTCAGCGCATTCCCGGGCTGGGCCTGGGCCAAAATGCGATCGGACAAAGCCGCTATGGGGCCCGATATCGGTTGAGTTATTTCTTGCCAAGTTTCATTCATTTTTTTCTCAGGTTAACCTCAGATTTGACAAGGAGAAGACGAAACTTTAATAATAGTTCCAAAAAATCTAGACATCGCCTAAACTTAATGTTTGTACACTTTTAATCGTACTGGGTTAACTACAAAACCCTCTATCGAATTTGGGGTAAACCCATCTCCGACTGCTTTTGGGCTAATATTCAAAGAACCGTTCACATCGGCATTTTTTAGTTGTCCAGTTTTGGTTCTGAACAATCCTCTTTTTACCCTACTGCCAATGTAGTCGGAATGTTGTTGAATTGGTTCCAAATCCAAATCTGAACATTTGGATGTGTAACTCTCCTCAACTAACACAACTTGAATTACCGCAACTTGTCCCTTGTACTGCAACATTTGCAGCAACCGGCGATGGGTAATACAGGCAAAATTTTGATTTCTAATCTTACCAGTATTAATCCCATCTTTAAAATCCTGGTTCCAGCCTATAACCACCAAGCCCATTTGATGATTGACGAGTTCTTTGATAATTGCGGAACTCGTCGTGTGGAGGTAGCAATCCACTTTACAGTTACGCTTGTGCCACAATCTGGGGAGTTTTTCACCGTTTTTTTGCGCTGCAGGCAGCAATGATTTAAGTGCCGATGAAACTTGATTGCAGTATTGATTGGTTAACTTAACAGCCCGTCCGTCGTAGATTGTCGGTACTAACCAAGGAACATTGTAGGTTAATGTTGCCAGATTGTTTAATTCTAAATCTCTGGTAGCTACTCTCTGATTTACTTGTAAAGGCTGTTCTAACTTTTCATAGAGCACCTCGACAACACAACAACCTACTTTTGGAACAATCCGGATTTCCAGAATCGAGGTGACTTTTGAGGGCAACCAAATATTAGTCCCAGAGGGGCGAGCATATCTTTTTTTTAAGGCTCTTTTCCTGACAGCTTGACAATTAAAGACAACTACAAAGCGCCCGTCCTCTCTTTTTCGCTCTCTTGAACCTTTATAATGAAAGATTTGCGGTGCTGCTTTAAATTTAGTTGGGTTTTCCTGATAGTTTCGCACCGCTAGATAATAGCTAGTCGATGCTTTGAGGACTAAGCCGATCGTACTTTGCGGTACTTTTGCGGGAAGTGCTTTGTAATCAGGACTTGTTTTGAGTGCGAACTCGACAGCCAGAGCGTTTGTTTGTTGGCTGGCGAAAAAGTTTTGACGGTAGATGTAGTTAGCGCTGTTGTAAAGGTTTTTGTACAGCCAAGACAGTCGATCGGCTGCTCGATAAAACCTATGATTTGGTTTAATGACGTGCCTTTCGACTAGCTGCATAATTGGTATATATACTTTAATTCAAGATGATACACTGTATTTATGAGTGTGTCAATCTTTTAATTTCTGGAAAAATTGACTGTACAAGTAAATAAATGACTATAAAGTAAGCAAAGTTTTGTAATACCCTCCTTGTTGCAGGCAATCATGTCAATTCGTCAAGTTTTCGAGCAATCCATTGAAATTCGCGCTGCTGCTACTCTGGTGGAGCAGTGTATCGTCGATCGCACTTTAATGCACAAGTGGCTCAATCCGCTGCTGCGCTGCGATCCCCAGGGCGAATGGGATACTGCTGTAGGAAGTCGCAGCTTATTTATCATAAAAATTCCGGTTTTGCAACCCACTTTAGAGAGTGTTGTGTTGGAGCGACAACCCGGTTTAATTGTTTGGGGGTTTGACGGATTTTTCAAAGGATGCGATCGTTGGGAATGCCAGCCTCAAGTCCAAGGAACTCTCTTAATTAACCGCTTTGAATTTCAAATTCCCAATCCTTTAATTAGATTTGGTTTCAATCGCTTTGCAGCCCCCTGGACGCAGAAAGATATGAAAGACCAACTCCGCAGACTCAAACGGGTAGCCGAGCAATTATCTCAAAAAATGGGTAATGGATAATCGATCGTGGATAATTGGTAATTGGTAATGAGTAATATCTAAAAACTAAGAGCTCAGGACTTACGCATCGCGGCCCAAAAACCGGGTTTTTTACCCAATCTACTGTTTGCACTTTTCGGAAAAAAACCCGGTTTCTAAACAATCGCGCACAAGTCCTAGAGCTAATAAGAAAAAAATCACCGATTCCCAATTCCGAATTCCCAATAATTCCCTGCAACTTCAGTTATTTACTTTGCATTCCCGATGGAGTGGGCTGACAAATCATTTCTCTCGCCGAATTCACGGCTTGGTTGGCTGTATTTTGCAAAGCCGGGGAATTCTGATACAAAGCTTGCAAATCTTGCACGTCTTTAATCACTCGATCGTAGATAGCCATAGCTTGATTCCCGTCAACTTCTAAAGCCGGAGGGGTGTAATTTTGCATCACTTCTATCAGTGATATTTTGCCATCTTTAGAAGCTGCGACTAAAGCATCGCGCAGTGCCGGCGCGCTTTGAAGCCGAGTTGCCGGCGTATAAGCAACCTCTCCCAATTGTTTGAAAACAATTTCCCCAAAATAAGTGCTTGCCAGCCGCGCTACTAATTGGGAATCTAAAGGCACTTCTCGCGTTAATATTTCGCGGACTGAATCGGGAGTTTGTTTCGCAAGACTCAGAACGCTTTGCAGTTGAGAGGAAGCTTTGCCAGTTTGTGCAAAGCTTTGCAAGTCGCTCATCGGTAGTGTTACGTCAACAGCACCGTATTTTACGGTAACATTGTCTAATGCAAAGGCTTTGCCGCTGCTGAGGAATACTGCACTTGTTCCCAGCAAAAGCGCCAAACCTAATGATAAAGACTTTGACATTCTTTTAGCTAAATGGGCTGACAGCGGTTGCATTCCGTTGAGATAACCTTGTTGAAACTGAAAGTTCATGAGTTTGTGCCTCTTTAGGTCAAAATACTTTTTCGATCGTCTGTGCGGGTATCAGTCGGGAAAGTGGACTCGGGAGTTCCATAAATGACCTATGATTTTACAGTCATGTCAAGCAAATTTAACCTATCAAAAGATAGGTGTCAATCGATCGCTTATATGTTAATGGCACAGGGGCGATAATTTGATAGAGCTTTGCAAAACTTATAAAAGCGAGATTTGGTCGTCGGACAGCAGTTGATTGAGTGTCGCTTTCACGTATTATAGTGTGCGACATATAGCGAATTTAAGTTCAAAGATCCCGATCGAGCCAATCGAGCAATTGGCGAATTGTAGCAGCATCAGCAGCATTCGGAGCATTTCTCAGGTATAGTTCCAAATCGTGGCGCGCCTCGGTCAAGCGGCCGACTTGATAGTAGAGAATTCCGCGATCGCGCCGTTCCCCCACCGCATCGGGAAACAGCAGCAAAATCCGTTCGAGTGCCAAGAGTACCCTCACAGCATCTCGCTGCTGCAAGTAAATCGCCTTCAGATTTCCCAGCATTCGCCCCAAAAAATGCCGGCGACTTACCGGGGCTAGAAAAGTTGGCTGCAACTCCATCGGTTGACTGTAAATTTGAGAAAGTCTGGCTTGACAATCTTCTGGAAATAATATCTCGCCGCCGTTAAACGCATCAACAAAAATACCAGCTTCTTCAAAATCCGGTCTAATTAAAAAATGTCCCGGCATCCCTATTCCCACCATTGGAAAATCAATGCGCTTAGCAACTTCCAAATAAACCAAAGATAAAGAGATCGGAATGCCAGTACGCCGATCGATCACTTCATTCAAAAAGCTATTGCGGGGGTCATAATAATCAGCATCGTTGCCCGCAAACTTCAATTCCCCGTATAAATAGGCGTTAATAGTTTGAATGATCCGCAGCGGATAATTCTGTGCCGGCAGGCGATCGCGCACTTCATCTGCGATCGTGTCGAGAGCGTTGAGATACTCCTCGGGTTCTAAATTTGGGTATTCTTCCAAAGCCATGTAAAGAGCAGCTTTCGCCAGGTCGATCGAGCCATCCGGCTGATTTATTTCTCGATAAAATAGTTGTCTGGCGATCGGAAAATCCATATTTATTATTGATTTATTTTTAATTTACATTTTGTACCAATATTATGAACAGGCTTTCCGGCCTGTCCCACAACAAATATTATTCGGTTAAAACAGGCATTTTTTGCAGTATAATTAACTTTTTTTTATCGTAACACAGGCATTTTTTTTTGTGCAACAGGCCGGAAAACCTGTTGCAGCTTTTTGTAGTATAGTTAATTTTTTTATGGTAAAACAGGCATTTTTTCTTGTGCAACAGGCCGGAAAGCCTGTTGCCCAAAAGATATTAAAAACAGTGCATTATTGAAATTTTAATACATTATAAATTTTTTCATATAAATCAGCCATTATTTTTAATAAAGCTTCACGATTTTTTTGGCATCGAGCCAGCTTGACGTGAACGTCATCCGATATCAAATTAGCTTTCAAATCCCGTGACTTTTGCCAATCACCCAATTGCGGCGAAAAATCCGAGCCAAAGTCGATTCTTCCAAAGCAAAATAGATAGGGCGGCCGTGAGGACAAGTGCGCGGATTGCGAGTTTGCTGCCATTCATCCAACAAATTTTGCATTTGCAAAAGATTTAAAGGAGTACCGTTTTTCATAGCACTGCGGCAAGCAGTCGCAACTTGAGCCGCTTGCAAATCTGCGACTTTACTGAGTTCAAAAAGCGCATCGGCACAGTCATCTCGATCGGCTAACAATTCAGGAACTTCGCGGGCAGCCCATAGCTGTTCGCCAAAAGTTTCTACTTCCAAACCCAAGCGGGATAAATTCTCAATTTGCAGCGCCGATAACTGACTGAGAATCACGGGTTTTTCTAGACATTTTAGCTGCCAAGCCGCACACAATTGCTCGTACAAAACGCGCTCGTGAGCGATGTGCTGTTCTATCAACCACATTCCGCTGGAATGTTCCGCAACAATGTAAGTATTGTGAACTTGAGCGATCGCCCTCAATTCCATCAATCCTATTTGATTAGCATTTTCCTCTTCACCGCCGCCATCATTCTGCCTGGCCGAACTCCCGACACTGTAAGCACTTTTTTGTTCGGATGCCTTCAGCAATTGTCCCACTCGATCGGGAATTGGGGCAGCAGGCAAAACTTCATCATTCAGGTGCAAAGCGCGAGCAATTGCCTCGCTAATTTGTTCTTGCCAAAAACTCGGATCGTGCAGATAAATTTCCACCTTAGCCGGGTGGCGGTTCCAATCAATTTCTGAGGGGGAGATTTGCAGGTGGACAAAACACACTGGATAGCGATCGCGCGGACAAGTGCGGGCAAAGGCGCTGAGAATAGTTTGCTCTAATTCGGGCGATCGCACAACTCGCCGGTTCACCCCAACTTTCACCCAATCCGGCCGCCTGCGGTGACAGCGATCGGGCAAACCAATTACTAACTCCAAACGCTGGGAATTGGGCATTTGGAATTGAGAACTGGCAACTGGTAATTGGTAATTAGGCTTAACTGCCACTCCAACAAGTTGAGTTTCTTTGACTAAATTTGCTGGTTTATTATTTGCAGGACTGGCAGGCAAATCTAACTTTAAATACTGCAAATCGCTCGCTCGCACGCCGCGCACAAATTGAGGTAAAAGTTGTTCCGCTGTGCTACCAGGAGTTACGTGCAAACAAGGCGTGTTTCCTTGACGCAACTGCCAATTAACGTGCGGGTGACAAATAGCAATTTGCTGAATGATTGATTGGATCGATCGCATTTGCTGTGCGGGCGACAAAAAACTGCGGCGCACAGGCCAATTGCCAAACAAATTATCAACAGTCACCACCGTACCAGGAGCGATCGCCGCTGTTTCCACCTGCACAGCAACGCCGGCGTTGTTGTAAACCACCCGCCAGCCCGATCGAGCATTTTCAATTCCCCCCTTGTTAAACGATGATTTGGCGGGGGTTTGTGCCGACTCTCGATTTTCCGAAAAATCCCCCAATCCCAAATCATTCGATCGGCTCAAAACCTCCAAACAGCCCAACTGAGCTAAACTGTGCAAAGCTTCCCCGCGAAATCCCAAAGTATCAATTTTGTAAAGGTCAGCTTCAGTGGTAATTTTGCTCGTACTGTGAGGGGAAGCCGCCTGCTGCAAATTTTCCAGATCCATTCCCGTACCATTATCTGCAACTTGCACCCGCCACTGTTCCGGCCAGACAGAAACAACGATGCGAGTTGCGCCAGCATCCAGAGAATTTTCAACTAATTCTCGTACCGCAGCGGCGATCGAGTCAATCACTTCGCCTGCAGCAATTAAATTGATAACTTCTGTGGGTAAGGTTTGAATAGTAACTGGCATCAGATTTTTAGCAGTTCATTAATTCAATTCTACTTGATTCTACCAATCGCTAGACAGTATTAGGAATTACCTTCTAAAAGCTGGTTTCTTAGATAGTCTTCGACGCACGGGCGGTCAGGAAGCTGCAAAAGTAATTCATCCCGACCAAAGAAACTGGTAAAACCCCAGTTTCTTTGGTATGTATGCGTCCTGGACTATGATAAAAATCATCCCTGACGGCAAAACCCGGTTTCTTCACATATTTTGGTCATCTTAGATCGAACGTGACAACGATAAAGCGGTTTTTTTGTCGAGTGCATCCAGGACTGAAAATATTGTTCGATCGCAAGATATCTACTCATCAACCAAATCTCTGAGGCTTAGTGAGAAAGTCCTCAGTATATATCTCCTTACCTACTTACAGCGGATCTGCTCAAGCTTTGATTTTCGGCAAGTGGATGTAAAAAGTTGTTCCTTTTTCGTCCTCCGACTCATAAGTTATTTTCCCTTTGTGAGCCTCAACGATCGACTTAACAATCGCCGTTCCCAACCCGGTACCAGTCCGCTTGCCATAAGTCACAAACGGTTCAAATAACTTTTCTTTAATTGTCGGCGGAATGCCCGGGCCGTTATCGTAAATGCTAATTTCTGCCCACTCCTGACTTTGTGTCACCGCAATCTCCACCCGACCCCCTCTTCCGCCAAAAGCCTCAACCGCATTCCCAACTAAATTTTGTAAAACGCGCAAAATCTTATTTTCGTCTGCTTCCACTATGACTTCTGTCACCCGTACTACCAAATCTACTTTTGCTGCTTCGCAATAAACTCTGTTCAACTTTTCAAACTGCTGCAACGTCTGAATTAGATTAACTGGCTTTTTATGTAATACAGAATTACCGCGCGAAAATTCTAATACTTCTTCAGCCATCCCCAACATTCGCTGAACCTGCAATTGAATAAGTTCGCACCACTCCTGAGTTTCCTCATCTTCGTGCATTTCTTTGAGCATTTCTGTGGAGAGTTTAATTCCGGTAAAAGGACTTTTGAAATCGTGAATAATTGTACTCACCATTTCTCCTACCAGTACCATTTTTTGTTTGTGTACCAACTGGCTAACATATTGATCCGTGGTATCACGTAAATTTTTAGTAATGAAACTAAACATTTGCAGTACCGAACTGCCTTTAGCAAACTGGAGAGTTGTTATTAGTTCTTCACGGCCTATTTTGGCCAAAGTCGAGCCTGCAACTGCCACAGCTCTAGCACTGCGAGGTTCTCCGTCTAAAACTCCGAGTTCGCCAAAATAATCGTCTGGCTTAGCGACAGCAACAGTTTGATATTTATTGTTTTCAATGCGCTTGCTAAACTCGACTTTACCTTCTAAAACTAGATATAAAAAATCTGCTGTTTCTCCTTCTTCAAAAACCAGCGTTTCCTCAGTAAAGCTCTCCAAAACAGCTATTTGGCAAAGGTGAGCAGCTTGCTCTGGTTCAAAATAAGACATAAATCGATGAAATGCCAGATCCATGTTAAAATACCTGAGACTTAATTTAAACAGTTTCTTTCTTCTATTTTCGCCGACCGGGATCGGTGCGTTAATAAAATACAATGCTGCTTGAATCTGTCTCTATTTTCTGACATCCCAGGCTTGGATGCAAGGATCTGGGTCGGGATGCAGAGCCAGATCCTTGCATAGCAGCAGCAGTAATCTCACCAAAATTCTCAGTTAATTGACTAAAATACATAAATATTGTACTATTTTTTAGATTTATATTGGATGTGCGGGCGGGTTCCCCGGGCAGCCTCAGAAGATTTTAACTGTAGAGAGATCGTGTAATTTAAATGCCGATCGACCGAGTTTGCAAAAATTAACACTCACCCGATAAAACGATCGCAGCATTCTGCCCGCCAAAGCCAAAACTTAAACAAACCGCATTTCTGACAATAGCCGATCGCGCACAGCGAACAAAATCTAATTCAAACCCCGGTTTTGTCATTCCAACGCAAGGCGGCAACATCTGATATTTAACACTCATCAAACAAAAAGCCGCGCCCAAAGCTCCCGAAGCTCCCAAAGTATGACCCGTAGCTCCCTTAGTAGAACTAACAGCAACTCCTCGGTGAAATAACTTCTCAATTAACAGTGCTTCGTGTCGGTCATTTAACTCAGTTGCAGTACCGTGAGCGTGAATAAAATCTATATCAATCGCCTCTAAATTACTGCGTTTCAAACATTGATTTACCGCCGCGATCGCACTTTTCCCCCCCAGAGCCGGGGCAGTAGCATGGCAAGCATCATTTGTCAAGCCAAAACCGGAAATTCGACCGTAGATTTTAGCGCCGCGACGCCTTGCCAACTCGGCGGATTCTAATACAAATAAAGCCCCGCCTTCACCGAGCACAAACCCTTCCCGATTTTCGTCAAACGGATAGCACCCAGTGTTTGCCAAAGCACCCATCCGGCTGAATCCAGCCAGAGTCAGCGGTGTGATAGGCGCTTCCACAGCACCTGCGATCGCCCGCTGACACTCACCGGTGCGGATTAAATCAACAGCGCGGGCGATCGACTGTAGGCCCGTCGCACAAGCAGCCATCGGTGCCAGTACCGGCCCCGTCGAACCAATTGCCCTCGCCGCTGCGATCGCCCCCATGTGAGGCAAAAAATTCACAAATTGAGAATCGGTAATTGAGAATTTGGAATCGGTAATTGGGAATTCCCTTCCATCTTCCGACTTCCATCTTCCGACTTCCCTCCGACTTCTTCCAACTTCGGTCTTTCTTCCATCCGTTACATCAGTGACAGAATCCGCTGCCGAACTTCCTTCGCTTGCCAACAGTTCCAAATTTGCCTGGAAGCCTCGGCTAGAACCGATCGCAATCCCGCAATCAGGCAAAGGCAAAGTCAAATTAGCATCTTTTAAAGCATCTGCCAAAACCTGCCGAGTTAAAGTTATTAAGCCCGCAGGTTTTTTACCAATTAAAGCCAAATGTCGCGCTTCAAGTGCTAAAAAAGGTTGATGCCGATCGATTCCCGACTCTCCAGAAAGCAGTCTTTTCCAGCTTGTTTTCAGAGTGCCTAAAGCCGAAACAAGACCAATTCCAGTAACAACAACATCCATAAAGCCGATTTGAGATTTGAGATTTGAGATTTTGGATTAACATTCCTGGACGCACGCTAACAAAAAAAAACCCGCTCGAACGTGACAAAGATCGAGCGTATACGACCAAATTACTTGTCGAGACCGGGTTTTTGCGTCCAGGACGGATTAAAATAAGCATCAGAGCCAAATATTTGAGATTTTGGATTAAAAAGAAATAGTCTCAAATCCAATTCCATTCTCTCAAATCTAACTTCACAAGCATCAGATAGCGACCGTGGGAAAAATCCCAAATCTCAAATCCAAAATCCCAAATCTCAAATCCAAAATTGCTTTACTACCTTTAGCTAGCAGCCTTAAAATTTTCCAAACCCTGAGTAACGGTAGCTTTATCAATTCGATCGCCCGCTTCAATCTTATCAATCACATCCATCCCTTGCTTGACGTACCCAAAAACCGCATAGCTGCCGTCCAAAAACGGTACATCGGTCAAAGTAAAGTAAAACTGAGAAGAAGCCGAATCAGGACTCTGCGATCGAGCCATAGCCACCGCCCCGCGACTGTGCATCAACACGGGTTTCTCCTTAACTCCAGCTTGTTCTAACGTTTGGCTGTAAGTAGGGTTTGCAGCACCTTTAGCTTTAATTTCCAGAGGAATCCTGCGTTCCTGAGAAGTTTTTGGGTCAACAAAACCCCCAGTTCCCAGTCGCGCTGTAGGAAATTTAGGGTCTTTGCCCTGGGGGTCGCCGCCCTGAACTACAAAAGGCTGAGGTTCCCGGACGACTCGGTGAAAAACCAATCCGTCGTACACACCTTTCTGAACCAAATCGACAAAATTTCCCGCAGTAATTGGCGCATTTGTGCCGTCGAGTTCGATCGTAATTGGAGCACCTTTAACCGTCATCACCACCGTTGCTTTTCCTGCCAATCGCGGCAAGTTGCTAAATTGCGAACTCGCCGCGACAGCAGGAGAAGGAGACGGAGACAAAGAAATATTTTCACCCGACGCCGGATTCGGTGTCGGAGTCGAGTTCGTAGCCGGGGAACTACCGCATCCCCCAACAAACAACGCGCCAATTATTAAAAGTGAGAACAACCACCGCTGAATTTTGATTTGCATTTGCATTTGTATTTTCACTTTGAGTCAATTACGGACTTTGCAACTAAAGATTTTAATTCAATAGTCCGGAGGGTTTTGAGTTCGCAGTCTGAAACCCGCGATTTTCCTTTGGTAGCCAATTTACCGAATCGCCTTGAAAGCCTTATTCTACGGTTGGCTATCAAAAACTGTCTGAAGTATTGTTAATTGATAGATTCAAAAATTGGTAACGGGTTTACTTGCAGATCGATCTTTTTCACTTACCAGGTGGGTAAGGTGCGCGGTCGGGCGCACCCTACTAGAGATTACCAATCGAAAATCGAAAATCGAAAATCCCTACAGTCCTTCTAGGGGAACTTGCAAAAATCGAGCCAATTCGGCCGCTTGATTTTCCACTTCCGACAAAGCAATCGGCTGTCCGACTCTAGTCAAGGGAAACTGACGGCGGTCTTTGAGCTTAAGATAAATACTGCGGCGGGGATTGAGACCTTCTTTAATGTCCACCCTCACAGATTGCACGTCCGATGTCTTGCAATTAAAATCAACTTTGCGGTTTTTGCCGGGAAAACCCCAGCGAAAGATCCGAATGTTACCAGTTTGCCGATCGAACTCGTTGTAACCGCCACCGACATCCCAGAGAATAGTCAGCCACAGGTAAAGCGCCAACAGCACGCCGCAGACACCGTAGAAACTCATCGCAATGCCTTGGGGGATGAAAACGAGCTGAGTCGGGTCAGAAAAAGGCAGCAGGTTAACGTGCAAGTAGCTGGAAATGCCCGACAGCAGGAAACCAGTCCCTCCAATGCTGACCACCGTCGCCCACCAGTAATTGCTGAAGCGGCGGGAGCCCAAAACCGGGTAGCGCAGGACAGGATCGATCGAGGTCATTGTTTTTGCAGTCATAAAATTAAACAGCCTTAAAGCCAAATCTTAATTCAATTAGTCCACCGAGCGTGAGGCTTCGCTGACGCAATCGCAACGAGTGGGTGGGGATTGTGTATCAACTCCTGCTAATTATGGTCAACTACCCGCCATCAAGCGGAGTACCGCTATGATGGGGGCTTGTATCTGAACTCCACCTCAATTCCGAAAACCTCGAAAGGATTTCAGCTTTGGCTTCACGGCTCGATACATGAGGGAGTGCTGACAAGACCCCGGTACTCATCCAGGTTTGCCGGACGAGCAACGTTCTAAGTGCGATATTTCGCGCCCCAACCAGATCTGCATGAAGTTGATGCCCACAGCATTCACAGCGGAAAATCAGCCCCTTGTTCGGTCGATTAGCCTTTGAGGTATGCCCACATTTAGGGCAACTTTGCGAGGTGTAATGTGCCGGAACTTTAGTAGCTAACGAGCCAACCAGCACAGCCTTGTAATCGATATAGCCATGCAATTCGGCAAACGACCATTGAGCCACGTTCCTGTTAGCTTTCCGTTGTTTCTTGCTTGCCCGTTTGCCCGATTTAGATGTAGTTCGATCGCGTATTCCGGTCAGATATTCTAGTCCAATCAGGCTGTTAGGCTTGGCGATTTTACTCGCAATCTGGTGGTTCACATCAGCGATAAACCGTCTCTCCCGTCCCGACAAAGCGATTAATCTTCGCTTCGCGGAACGGGTGTCTTTTCGCTGTAGAGATTGTCTGGCTTTTTGATAACGGTTGGCTCGATGTCTAGCCGCCTTGCCCGAATAGAAACTCGACTTATTAGCTAAGTCTGTTTCGACTGCGAGGTATCTCATTCCCACATCTATACCAGAAATTCTAGTGATGTTCAGTGGGTCGAGAGTAGGCGTTTCCACCTCCAAGCTCACCATTAGATAGTAAGTCTTCGAGGATTTCTGGTAGACAATTTTAGCAGCACCGATCTTCTTGGACACTCGCATCAGATCGATGTGCTTGTTGTAGCCATCAAACGGAACAACAATTCGACCATCCAGGGTGTTAATACTAACCCGTCGATCCTTTTTAAAGGAGTAGTCGCGCTGGTAATTAAGCGTACAAGTCCGCGAGGTGTATTTGGGAGCTCGATCGAGTCCCTTGTACCGCCGCTTGGTATACCCAGCTTTAATCGCCTCGCTATTCTGCTTGGCTTTAGTCCACAGCGTCTTAAAAGTCGCAGCAACTTGTCTTGGCACGTTACACGCCATCTGGGAACCAAGCCCAAATAATGCCCGTAGCTCCGAGTAGACCAACTTTTGTAGTTTAGCTCCGTTGCCAGATTTACCGTTATCAAATGCCACTTGGGATGCGTAGTTCAGCGCATCCCGATAGGCCAAAGAAACCTGAGCTACCGAGATTTTTTGCTCGGCAGTCAGGTTTAATTTGAGTTTGGCGGTAATTACTTGGCTCACAACTTCTTCAACAGATAAGAGGATAATCTTACCCTGTGAAGGATTTGAGTGCAAGCGCAGAGTGTTTGTTCGTCTCCTCAACCACCGCCACCTCGCCGCTTGGCGACGAAGGGTCAGTTGGATTGTTGCTGAGCATCGTCAACCAAGATGGCATTCCTCTCAACCACGCTTTCATCGAGTACACCTCTAGTGGGGGAACTATGCTGTTCTAGTTGAAAAATTATGAACTTCTAATATATAGTTATGTTAACTTTAATTAGAAACCTTGGTCTTTTAACAAGCAAAAGGATTTTACCCCAATGACAATCGCAGTCGGACGCGCCCAGAACGAAAGAGGCATCTTTGATGTACTCGACGACTGGCTCAAACGCGATC
>NZ_JAUBSX010000103.1:0-23069 GCF_036704885.1 Microcoleus sp. F4-D5
TCACCCTTGTCTCGGGTGATTCACTTTTACCCCCTCAATCCGACTATGTGCCAGTTTGGGGTGCGGAATGTGGGCTTCAACCCCTTCGACTGCACCAAAACCCCAAAACCCCCCAAACCCATCGGATCGATCAATTGATGCAAAGCCTCCCGGCGCTGCAAAAACGTTGCCAGATCCAATACTTCCGCATCATTTGTTGATAAAGAAGCAATACGATCGCCCAAACCCAACGCCATCAAAAACAAAGCCTGCTGAGTAAACCCTACCACATCCAAACCGCACAATTCACCCTGCCTTTCCAGCGCCGTAAAATTAACATGAGCCGTTAAATCCTGCCGCCCCACATTAATATAAGGATTGCTGTGATATCGGTGACGATAATAACACTGTAGCGTCCCCTCCCTGCGCCTCGGATTGTAATAGCGGTGCGCGGGATAACCGTAATCAATAGTTAACAAATATCCCCGCTGCAACTTTTGAGCAACTGTACTTATCCAGTCCAAAGCCGCCAAATTCACCTCACTGCGATAACCATCCCCATAAACACTCGCCGACAAATCGATGCCCACGAAATCTAAATACTCGGCAATTTTAGGCGTGGAAACTTCGCCAATTAATTCTACAAAATTTATCTCTTCTTGTTCATGTTTTGGGGTTTCAGCGGCAACGTAAATCTCCCTAAGTTGCCCTTCTTCTAGAAGAAATTGATGCACGGGAAAAGCATCCACTAACTCGTTAGAAAAGAAACAACCGACAATTGAGTTATTAACTATCTCATCCCAATTGCACCACTTGACACTCTTGATATCGCTTAAGCTTTGGCGTTGTTCAGCTTGAAGTATTGGCGAAAGTTCAACAATTATGTATGTTAAAGTTTTAAATAAGTCGGGATGTTGCCGTTGCATATATTGCAGCACATTGGCTGCAAAAGTTCCCCGCCCAGCGCCCATTTCTACGATCGCGAAATTGAAAGGGCGATCGAGAAATTCCCACATTTGCACAAATTGCTCCGCCAAAACCTCGGCAAAATCAGCACCCCAATGAGACGACGTGATAAAATCGCCTTGTTTGCCGATCGACTGTCGATCGCTATTATAATATCCGTGCTGCGGATGATATAATGCCAAATCCATATATTCAGCAAAAGTAATACGCTGCTGCGGGCTGGCGGCAATTCTTTCGCAGATTAAAGCACAGAGTTCCGGGTTGCTGTCATTGATATCTGATTGCTGAATTTTCATAATTTATTGAATCAAAGTTGATGTTATTTGATTTGTGAAGGAGAGATTTTTTTTATTAACCGCAGAGGGCGCAGAGGGCACAGAGGAAGAGAGAAGAGAGAAATAAGGTACATTTTAGCGACGTTAATAGCAATATTAATCGATATCCATCCGCGTTGATATGCAGTAAAAAAAAATCAACCCGGTTCCCAAAAAAACCGGGTTAATTGCTTAGATAAAAACCGACCAAACCTACCTGTCAACTGAGCCCATAATAATGTCGATACTCCCCAAAATTGCCACCAAATCCGCAATTTTCACGCCGCGCACGATGTGAGGCAAAATCTGCAAATTATTAAAATCCGCAGCCCGAATCTTCCAGCGCCAAGGAAACACACTATCATCGCCGATAATATAAATCCCCAACTCACCCTTGCCGCTTTCAACGCGCACGTAATGTTCGCCCTTGGGAATCTTAAAGGTCGGCGCTACTTTTTTGCCAATAAACTGATACTCAAAACCGTTCCACTCAGATTTTGGCCCGCTTTCTAAGCGCTTCGCTTCCAAATTCTCGTAAGGGCCGCCGGGGAGTCCTTTCAAGGCTTGATAGATAATCTTAACCGACTCGCGCATCTCCCTAATCCGTACTAAATACCGGGCCAAACAATCGCCAGCCGCTTCGGTACAAACTTCCCAGTCGAAGTCGTCGTAGCATTCGTAACGGTCAACCTTCCGCAAATCCCACTTCACGCCGGAACCGCGCAACATGGGGCCGGAAAGTCCCCAGTTAATCGCTTCTTCGCGAGAAATAGTACCCAGCCCTTCAATCCGGCGGCGGAAGATTGGATTGTTGGTAATTAAACGTTCGTACTCGTCAATTTTGGGCAGGAAGTAATCGCAGAAATCTTGGCACTTATCTACCCAACCGTAGGGCAAATCTGCGGCAACTCCGCCGATGCGGAAATAGTTATTATTCACCATTCGATAACCGGTCGCTGCTTCCCACAAGTCGAGAATTGGTTCGCGATCGCGCATAGTATAGAAGAAAGGAGTTTGCGCGCCCACGTCCGCCAAAAACGGTCCTACCCACATCAAGTGGTTAGCAATCCGGTTTAACTCCAGCATAATTACCCGAATATAACTAGCCCGTTTGGGGACAGCAATATTTGCCAACTTTTCCGGTGCATTCACTGTCACCGCTTCGTTAAACATCCCCGCAGCGTAGTCCCAGCGGCTCACGTAGGGCACGTACATCACGTTGGTGCGGTTTTCGGCAATTTTTTCCATCCCCCGGTGCAGATAGCCCAAAACAGGCTCGCAGTCAACTATGTCTTCTCCGTCTAGGGTGACGATTAGCCGGAGTACCCCGTGCATGGATGGGTGGTGCGGCCCCATGTTGAGCACCATCGGTTCGGTTCTAGTCTCAATTCTTGACATAATTAAATGAATTAATGATTACTGACTATTGTTGATTTTTGTTTCGCTTTATAGATTATGAAGGATATCGAGCTCTCTGAGAAGGATACCCCTGGATTAGATGTCAGTATTGACACTGAATATCACGTTCCAGTTTTGGGTCAAGAATTAATTGCGGGTTTGGCTGTGCGTCCAGGCGGGCACTATTTGGACGCGACGCTTGGGGGCGGCGGACACACGAGTTTGATTTTAGCGGCGGCGGCTGATGTTACAGTGGTGGCGATCGACCGCGACGCACAAGCCATCCGTTTTTGCCAAGCCCGATTTGCCAACTCGCCCGTTGAGTTTTGGCACGGCAACTTTGCTGAATACAAGTCTCCAGATGCCGAATTTGATGGTATCATAGCAGACTTGGGCGTCAGCTCGGCTCAGTTCGATACACCGGAACGAGGATTTAGTTTTCGCCACCCAGCTCAACTAGATATGCGTATGAACCAGCAGCAATCTTTGACAGCAGAAGAGATTATCAATCACTGGGAAGAAGTTAAACTAGCAGATATTATTTATAAGTACGGCGAGGAGCGACTGTCGCGGCGCATCGCGAGGCGGATTGTGCAAGGGCGTCCTTTTCAAACTACAACAGAACTTGCAGGGGCGATCGCCTCCAGCTTCCCCCCCAAGCAGCGCAACGGCAGAATTCATCCAGCCACCCGTACCTTCCAAGCTTTAAGGATCGCTGTCAACTCCGAACTCGCTTCTTTAGAAACTTTCCTCCACCTTGCGCCAAGGTGGTTAAAACCAGGTGGGAGAATCGGAATCATTACATTTCACAGTCTGGAAGACCGACCAGTCAAGCACCAACTCAGAGGAACACCCAGTTTGCAGGTACTTACAAAAAAGCCGATCGGGCCGCAATCCGAAGAAGTCGCTAGAAATCCCCGCTCTCGTTCTGCTAAGCTCAGACTGGCAGAAAGAATAACTTGATTCGGCAGTAGTAATATGCTTGCTGTAAAAAGTTCAGAGATTAGGGGGACTTGAATGCAGCAATCAAGTACGATTCGGCAAAGATGTAGGGAATAGCGCCAACAACCCACCGCTAACCCTCCGGGTACAGTGGGGCTTGAAAAAGAGCCGGTTTTGACCACACTCAGGTAGCAATACAGGAGTTAGTAGTAAGTGTTAAAAATCACACCGACGAGAGTGCGCAGCTAGTTAAGAACTCTGCAATCAGAGCATTAATTAGTCATTTTCGAGGCTGGTGTGTTTAGAAAAATACTGACTGCTCACACGGTCGTTGCTCCTATCAAAGCACGAAAGCTGACTCGGGAATTTTCCCTATTGAAGCGGCCTACCGAGGCGGGTTACAGTATCAAAAGCCTCTCATCTGTTGTGCGAACAGATGGTGCGAAAGGAATGCTCACCTTGAGGTAAAACGGGTTTCTTTAACTCAACTTGACGTAACTGATATGTTGCATATATCCAGCCCCCCTTTTCCTCCCGCCACCTTGCTGATTACAGCTATGGTGGGGGTTTTCAAGGGGGAAGAAAGATGAGTCGGGGAGATGGAAGCAAGCTGAAACTGATGGTAGTCGATGACGAACCCGACAACTTGGATTTATTGTACCGGACGTTTCGACGCGACTTTCAGGTTTACAAAGCAGATAGCGCCCTCAGCGCCCTGGAAGTTCTAGACGAACAGGGCGAGATGGCGGTGATTATATCTGACCAGCGGATGCCAGAAATGAATGGCACCGAGTTTTTGGGGAAAACAGTCGAGCGATTTCCCGATACGATTCGGATTCTGCTAACGGGATACACCGATGTTGAAGATTTGGTCGAGGCCATCAACTCAGGTCAAGTTTTCAAATACATCACCAAACCGTGGAATCCAGAAGAACTCAAATTGGTGATCAATCAAGCCTCAGAAACTTACAAATACTACAAGCAGCGCAGCGTTGCACTGCGCCGCGCTTTGCGCAAGGAATCTCTGTTCAATGAGGTCATGAGCGTGATTCGCGGGTCGCTAGATTACTCTAGTATGGTACAAACTATTGTTCAAACCGTAGGTCAAACTTTTGAGGCCAACTATTGTATGCTGCGGCCGGTAGAGGCCGATCGGCTATTGCCGAGTACCTTCCCCTACCAAGCCCAAACCGACGATGCCAATAGCTTTTCTTTTGATGAAAATTTGCTGGTTCAAGCTGTAGCCACCCGCCAAACTCAAGTGAACTCAAACAGTGGCGGGCATGGTAACTCGGTTGAGATTGCCGTGCCCCTGACTTACCAGCAAGAATTGCTGGCGGTACTGGCTTTGTCGCAGAGTGGCGGCACTAACCCTTGGTCGGCAGAAGATATAGAGTTAATAGAAGGTGTAGCAGCTCAAGCTGCTCTGGCCCTGTCTCAAGCTAAGCTATACCAGCGCACTCTGGATTTAGCCAAGCAGATGCAAACCGAGTTGGAAGTGGCCCGCCAAATCCAAACAAACTTGTTGCGTCAAAGTTGGCCGGATTTTGAAACTGTCAGAGTGCAAGCTTGCTGCTATCCAGCGCGGGAAGTTGGCGGCGACTTTTTTGAAGTCTACGTCCACTCCCAAGGGGATATTTGGATCGCGGTGGGAGATGTTTCGGGTAAGGGAGTTCCGGCTGCTCTATTTATGGCCAGCGCGATTTCGGTGATGCGGCGGGAACTTTCCCAAGAAGTTTCTCCAGAGCCCGATCGAGTTATGCACAATATGAATAGCAGTATGTCTGACGACCTGATCGGCAACAACCATTTTATTACAATGGTTGTAGCTCGTTACACTCCGTCAACCGGACACCTGGCATTTGCTAATGCCGGTCACATTTACCCGATCGTTTGGTCTCACTCGGAGGTGAAAGCTCAAGCCGCTAGCGGTAAAACGCCAGCCGAGCCGAATTTCCTGAAAGCTCGCGGCATTCCCTTGGGGATACTACCAGTTTGGAGGGGCAAAGCAGGTACGATCCAATTAAAGTCAGGAGATGTATTTCTGCTGACGAGTGACGGGATTACTGAAGCTAGCGTGACTACTCAAGCGGTCGCAGGAGGTGAACCCACCCGTTCTATGCTACAACAAGAAGGGCTTTGGCAACTCTTGATTCAAGAGCCTGGTTCCTTCAACTTGGACAATTTGTTGGCTCGCATCCGAGCTGACAATCCCGTTCAGGAAGACGACCAAACCATACTCTCTCTGGAGGTTCTCTGAATCTGTCAGCAACTCCCGACTGATAGTCGGGGGCGAGAGTCAAAAAACTCAAGCCCTGCTTGTTAACAGCCCGCAGAGTCCCGCAAAGGACTGCGTTATCGTCAACAGTCAAAAACAACAGTAAAAAAACCTAGGGCGCCATCGCGCTGCTAGTTTCCTGAATCGCTTTCCTGGGGGATTAAACACCTGTAAAGGGTTAAAGTAGAAGGCATTTGTCAGAAATAACCAACGCTTAAAAGCCAGGGATTGAAACAAAGATTTTTTATACTTCGCTGCTTGCAGTCTCAGTATAATTATCGATTGTTAATGGGATTTAAACCCATAACTAAAGTTTTCAAATATACTCTTAACTTCTGCCTTCTACCGAATCACAAATGCCTGATGTTTAAACACAAAATGCTGCTATCCCCCGAGTAGCGACAAGTATTGAGGCCGAATCAATTCGGTGCGTCGTGTTTCATACCTGGTGTGAAGACACAGGGGTTTTCAAACTTACGGGATTTTTTTATGAATACTGAGCTTCATGTGCCAAGCGACTTGCGGTTTTTAACAATTGTTGAAAATTGGTTGCTGAGCAGTTTGGAAGTAGAGCTAGGAGAGCACGTCGATTGGCCGCGTCAGTCGAATCGTTTGCGCTTGGTGTTAGCAGAAGCCTATTCTAACGTGATCCGCCACGCTCACAAAGATCAACCCAATTTGCCCGTGTTAATTCGCTTGAATTTAAAAAATCGGGATATTGGTTTAGAAATTTGGGATTACGGTAAAGGTTACGAAATGGATACTTACAGTCCCCCGAGGCCGGAAGCTAAACAGGAAAGCGGCTACGGCTGGCTGATTATGAGCAGACTTATGGATCGGGTGGACTACACTTTGCAAATAGACGGTCGCAACTGTCTGAAGTTAGAAGCTAGTTTGCCGGAAAAATCTTAATTAGTCATTAGTCATTAGTCATTGACAATGCACTTTTTGACTCGCTTTGGCTGTCTGTCGCACGGTGCGGTGACAGCCACTTTTCGTGCAGTATCGTCCCTCTCGCTTGAGACTGTAAGATGATTGTAGGGGTACAGTCCCATCGCCAAAATACCGAAGAAACCGGGTTTTTATACCGTTAGCGACGCTTCACCACAGATTTGGAGAAAAAAGCGGGTTTCTGCCGGAGTTGCGCCAAAATACCGAAGAAATCGGCTTTGTATACCGTTAGCGATGCTTCACCAGAGATTTGGGTAAAAAAGCCGGTTTCTGCCGGAGTTGCGCCAAAATAATGATGGCTTTAGCGATTGCGCGCGATCGACACATCAAACCAAAATAGACAATTTAAATGTGAAACAGCTTATCAAACATCAAATTTCTTATGCGACCGCAGATTCAGCAATTCTTGGGGAGAAGCTAACAGCTTGACGGTGACAGAAAGGATTTGTTGGTGAGAATTGAACACGAACCGCCATCCGACATTAATACCAAATACGGATGTTTGCACCCGGCCGCTAACCTGAACTTCAACTTGGCCATCTTCTAAAATTTTGCTGACACCTTGCTGGGGTTGGAGCTGCATTCCTCGCGCTTCTGTTTTTAGATAAGTGGCGATCGAGCTTTTACCGATAATTGGCTCCTCAAACGGCGCGTGCAGAACCCCATCATCAGCAAACAAATTAGCAGTCGCTGCAAAATCGCCTGCATTTAAAGTTTCAAAATATCGCAGTACCGCTGGGTTTGTGATGCCGGCAATATCTGTAGATCTAGTTAAAATAGGTCGAGTTGTTGCAGTCATAAAAGAAGTTGGTTCAGATTAATGAGTCTAATTTAATCATTCTCTTTGTCGCAGCAAATCCCTCAAAAGATATAACTAGAGCCCGGAAAATAATTCTCCCAAAAAAGGAGGAACCGGAGAACGTCGATCGCAGCTTTGGGAGCGATCGACCACAATCAATACTACTTTCAAAAAACGCAAGTGTAAGCAAGCTGCAAACCCTTATGCCATCAGTCATTTCCAATCCTTCAATTCTTGAATCTAAAATCTCAAATCTAAAATGATATAAACCCAGACACCTGCTGGCATCTGGGTTTTTGTAGGGTCTATTTGACTGACCGAACCAGAATATCCTATTTGCGCATCAAATTGAGCAATTCTTTAGGAGATGCCAACAAGTCGATCGCCACAAAGAAAATTTGACCTTGGGGATCGAGCAGAAACCGCCACGCAATGTTCATTCCCACATTCGATCCGAACCAGGGAGTTTCGACTTTGCCGGTGACTTTCACTTGGCGGTAGCCATCTTCTGCGGGTTCAGATACGCCTCGCTCGGGCATCATTTTCAGTCCGACGCACTCTTCCCGCATATAGTTGAGGATAGCTTCGCGACCGACGATCGGCTTTTGGAAAGGCGGTTGCAAGGCACCTTCTTGAGCAAATAAACCGACGGCGGGGGTGAAGTCGAAAGCGTTCATGTAGTCGATGTAGTTGAGGACAGTCTGCTCGGTGATACCCTCAATTTTGGTTTTCACCCGCTCTTCTAGAGCGGTGGGAGTGCTGCGGGGGGCCGAGCGTTTGCCGTACTCTTGGCTGAAATCGGGGTCGTAGCCCATGTGAACTACGGTATTGCGAAGTACGGTAATTTGCTGGCCCGGATCTAGTTTCTTGATGGTTTCTAGAACTGCGGTGGCTTCGGGAGACAGTTGATAGCCTGCGGGGATCGGAGCGACAATGCCCTGTTTCATCAACTGTCCCAACTCGTACCAGAAACCGAGTTTGGTGTTGACGCGCAAGGAAGTGTAAATCCGCCCGATCGGGGTGTCGGCGTTGCTGGCTAGGTCAAACATGGTTTTGCTTTGCTCAGCCGGCGACATCTGCTTAATGTCGTTGAGGACGCCTTCGACAAGCGTCATGCTGGCTACTCCGGGTGCTGCTGCGGTGATGGAAACGCCCATTTCGGTGTAGGCATACCAGAGCAGTGCCAGTTGGTCTTCTACGCTGAGTTTGTAGAACGCTTCGGTGGTAGCCGGAACAATGCTAGCAATCTCGGTGTTGGAAAAAATAGATTGAGCTGATTGAATACTAACTGCCATGTTTATTTTGTGAGATTTGTGGTTTTAGTGAGGTACTTGAGTTAGGGACTCTCAAGCTGCCTTGATTAAAATCATGTAACGTTTTGTTAACTTTTGCAAATATAAATTACATATAGCTTAGTTACAAAACTATAATCAAAGGCTGGGTAAATTGCGATCGGCGTCACTAGACGGTGTGCCGAATTAGTTTACTTAGGAAGCCGATCGTTAAAATCGCTTTACTTATCATATAAAATCCAAATAGTCAATACAAAAGGTAAATATTAGCCTGGTGTCAAATGAAAGCGCCAATTAGCAGCATTTTGGTGAAGCAAAAAGCCCAGGAGTTGGGATTTCACAAAGTCGGGATAGCCTTGGTAGACGAGGGAACTGACAAGGAGGCACAAAGGTTGCAGGCATGGTTGGATAAAGGTTATCAGGCGGATATGGCATGGATGGCTAACCCGAAGCGGCAGGATATTCGCGCTTCAATGCCAGAGGTGAAGTCCTTAATATGTGTCGCCATCAATTACTACACACCTCACCAACGCCCGGGCGGTTCCGAATATGCTAAAATCTCTCGCTACGGCTGGGGACTAGATTACCACAAAATTTTGCACAAAAAACTGAAGGTTTTGGCAAATTGGCTGCGATCGCAAGGCGAGGGAATTGAAGCGCGGTATTATGCTGATACTGGCCCCATTCAAGATAAGGTGTGGGCGCAGCGGGCGGGGATTGGCTGGATTGCCAAAAATGGCAACGTAATTTCGCGCGAATACGGTTCTTGGGTGTTTTTGGGCGAAATCTTGACTAATTTAGAGTTAGTGCCGGATGAGTCCCATACGGAACACTGCGGTACTTGCACTCGCTGCATTGAGGCGTGTCCGACGGGGGCAATTACTGAGCCTTTTGTGGTGAATGCCGATCGGTGTATAGCCTATCACACGATCGAGAATCGAGCCGAAACATTGCCCGACGAAATTGCATCTAATTTACAAGGTTGGGTAGCAGGTTGCGATATTTGTCAGGATGTTTGTCCTTGGAATCAGCGATTTGCCAAACCAACTGATGTTGCAGAGTTTGAGCCTTATCCTGAAAACATAGCGCCGACACTTGCAGAATTAGCCGACATCTCCGACGAGGAATGGAACCGCCGATTTACAGCTTCGGCGCTGCGGCGCATTAAACCCGAAATGCTGCGGCGAAATGCTGCTGCCAATCAAATTAATCATTAAAAGTTGAGATGTTCGCCCTTCGGGTGCGCTCATCAGCACCTTACCCTATACATAATAGCCGTAGGGTGCTTGTGGGCGCACCGAAAACCCATACATTATGGAGTAAATCATTCCTATCTAAAATCATTGGTGACAATTTAAGACTTAATTGCATTTGTCAATCAGTAATATTACTAAAAAAAACTGCTGTTTTAGGAGTGGAAAATTGACGATTTGATAGGGAGTAAGCTGTTGTGCATTTAAATTGTATATTTCTAGTCCAGATCGAAAATCGTCAAATCCTCTCCCCCGATCCCCATCGGACCCTCTCCCTCTCTAATACCATAGGCAATCTAGATGCAACACAGCTTAAGTATAAATATCACCCTCGGCACGATCGCACGATCGCCCAAATCTCAGTTTTGGGCCCAAAATCCGAGTAAATCTCGAGCATAATTGCTGATTGACAAATGCTTTCTTAGCTTAACTTGTTACCAACCATCTAAAATCTAAAATCTCAAATCTCAAATGGTATGATTTACAGTTCCTTATTTGCTATTGTCCAATGATCGAAGTAATTATTTTTGATTTTGACGGTACGTTAGCAGATACGATCGATATTCTTCTGAGCATAACCAACCGTTTGTCAGTTGAATTGGGCTTTAAGTCGGCAACAAAAGAGGAACTGGCTCAACTTAGCAATTTAAATTCTTGGCAAATTCTGATGTATTCGGGAATTTCCATCTTCAAATTTCCGCTGCTAATTAGGAAACTGAAAGCAGAGTTGCGGAGTGAAATTCCGAATATTCATTTATTTTACGGGATTAAAGAAGTTTTGTTAGAGTTAAAAAACAACGGTTTTCAACTGGGTATTATTACCTCAAATTCTAGAGAAAATGTCTGGGAATCGCTGGAAAAATATGGGTTGCAAGATACCTTTGATTTTATTTATTCAGGGACAACTTTTGGAAAACACAAAGTAATTAATCGGTGGTTAAATAAACAAAAAATTAATCCCGAACAAGTCGTTTATGTAGGAGATGAGATTAGAGATATAGAAGCAGCTAAAAAAACTAAAATTAAAGTAATTGCTGTCGGTTGGGGTTTTAATTCTCGGTCAGCTTTGGCGGCACACAATCCCGATTTTTTGATAGAACGCCCCCAGGAATTAATCGGAGTTATCAATAATCTGAAATGATTGTAATGTTGTTTGATGGAATGTTACAAAGCTTTAAGCATTAAAAACTTTGTGCGCGATCGGTTGAAAAGCTCGATCGATGCTGATATAAAAGTTAGTAGCAAGATTCCTTCGTTCACCAAATTGGAACAGCCTTATGTCAGCATTTGAGACTTTCTTAACTTTTAGCTTTGCTTCAATCTTTGCCGTAGCCACTTTGGCAACTTGGTTGCGCTTCACAAACCCGCCTTCTACTGTTAAACGCAATTAGAAATTGTAGGCTAATGGGGTATAGCCCCTACAAAAATAGTTAATCTGCTTCGCCCCGTTTCAGTGCTGCTAAAACTGCTTGCTGGCTAACTGCTTGATAAATTTTGGCAAAATGCTGCTTTAGCATCTCGGATGCGGGCGATGACTTGCTAGCGGTTCCTTTTGCGTCGGTTGCGATGGGAATTGGGCCTAAGATATCTAATACTGTTTCGCTGCTGGGTGGGGGTACAATTACTACTAGAGATGATTCTAGCTGCTGGTTGTATTCCCAAAAGCGATCGACCTTCGGCAATTTAGAATTCGCAGCGGGGGCATTTTCGCCGGAGTTGAGTTGGGAATTTTCCTCTCCTTGCGTACCTCGTCTTTGACGGAGTGCTGTCAAGATTTGCTCTTTTGTTCTGCCTCGCAATTGAAAGAGTACGAAGGGGTCTTCGCTGAAGCGATCGCCCAATAAGTAGTATACTGCACTGATGTGTTTGCAAGGGTTTTTGGGGTCAGGACAGCTACAGCGCGATCGAATATCTGACAAGCTTAACGGAAATAGCGTTTTGCCGGCGGCCGCAAATACATCCTCAATATTGTGCGGCATTTCTCCTGCTAGTAATTTAGCTGAAAAAACTGCTCTTTGCGACATATTTTCAATCACATAATCCCAATCTTCATCGCTCAATGTGTCGAGTCCTAAAGAAACTTGATAGGGTTTTGGATCGGTTCCTTGAACGAGGGCAATTACTTCTCGATCCGGAAATTTTATGCTGAGAACTTTACCCTCGCGCGCGTATTGCCAGCCACGTTCTAAGCGTTTTTTGAAGCGGTAGGTATTGATTAAATCTAACCACTGTTGTGTCCACCATTCTCTGTCAATCATTCGATTTTAGATTTTAGATTTTAGATTTGGGAATTGGGAATCGGGAATCGGGAATTGGGAATTGGGAATCGGGCATTGGCAAAACAGGGAATTTTCCCTATCTCCTTCTCTTCCCCTCTTCCTTCTTCCCTCTTCCTTCTTCCTTCTGGCTTCAATCGGGAATTGGGAATTGGGCATCGGGCATTGGCCAAACAGGTAATTGGGATGCTGGAGTCAGAAAGGAAAAAACAGCTATCCGTGTATCAGTGACATCCGTGTCGTGCTGTTGGGAATTGGTAATTAATCATATTATTCTTCTTCTGTTTCTATGATAGCATTGCGATCGAGAATTAGTAAATTGCGAAGTTGGTCTGTATCTAGCTCTGTGAGCCAGTTTTCGCCGGCGCTGACAACTTGTTCGGCTAGAGCTTTCTTGCTTTCAATCATATCGTGTATTTTCTCCTCTAACGTACCAGTGCAGACAAATTTGTGGACTTGCACATTGCGGGTTTGACCGATGCGAAATACGCGGTCAGTTGCCTGATTTTCTACTGCTGGATTCCACCACCTGTCATAGTGGAAAACGTGGGTTGCTCTGGTTAAGTTCAGGCCTGTACCGCCAGCTTTTAAGGATAAAATCATAATCGGCGGGCCTTGGGGGTCGTGCTGGAAGCGATCGATCATTTCTTCCCGCTGCTGTTGCTTAATTCCGCCGTACAGAAACAAAACTTCTCGTCCTAAATGCTGTTCTAGATGCGGTTTCAGGAGTTTTCCCCATTCGGCAAATTGAGTAAAAATTAAAGCCCGATCGCCCTCAGCGAGCACCTCTTCTAACATTTCCAGTAACCGCTGCAATTTCCCCGATTCCTGACTCTTAATCTGCAATTCTTTCGGCTTAGCTTCTGCTTTCACAAGAGCCGGATGGTTGCAAAGTTGCTTGAGTTTTACCAGCAAAGCCAGAATCATTCCCCGGCGCTGAATGCCTTCGGCTGATTCTAATTCCGCTATTGACTCTTCGACTATTTTCTGATATAATGCAGCCTGTTGAGTCGCCAGCCCGCAAAATACAGTCATCTCCTGTTTTTCGGGCAAATCTTGGATGATTTCTTTGTCAGTTTTCAGGCGGCGGAGGATGAAAGGCCGAACGAGCGATCGCAAAGTCTGCAATGATTCCCTATCTCCGTATTTCTCGATCGGAATTGCAAATCGGCGCTGAAAGAAATTGCGCGGCCCCAAATAGCCAGGATTGAGAAACTCCAAAATTGACCACAATTCTTGCAGTCTATTTTCCACCGGAGTTCCCGTCAGCGCAATTTTAAAAGATGCCTCGATTTGCCGCACTGCTTGCGACTGCTTCGCCTCGGAATTTTTAATATTTTGCGCTTCATCTAAAACCAATCCTTGCCATTTCATGCCTTGAAATTCCTTCGCATCGCGAAACACCAGAGCGTAACTGGTAATTATTAAATCCTTTCCCTTAATTTCAGCCGCAAATGCTTTGCCTTTAGCGCGTTTGTCTCCGTGGTGAACTAACACTTTCAACGTCGGGCCAAATTTCTTGACTTCGCGCTCCCAATTGCCCAATACCGATGTGGGACAAACCAGTAATGTTGGCGCTTCTAGAGAATCTTGTTCCTGTAAATGCACGAGGAAAGCAATTAGCTCGATGGTCTTCCCCAATCCCATATCGTCTGCGAGACAAGCACCCAAACCCCAGCGTTCTAAGAATGCCAACCAGCCTGCTCCTAGGGCTTGATAAGGCCGCAATTGTCCTCGGAAACTAGCCGGAGTTGCGATCGCACTTACCGCTTGATTGTCGCTCAAAGTATTCAACAATTCCTGAAGTTGACCAGTAGCCTCAAAATTCACCACAGGCAATTTTTCTATCGTCTGAGAATCGCCCGACGCCAAACGCAAAGCATCCTCCAAAGAAAGAGTCATTTGCTCTTTGCGGCTGGCAAAAAAAGTTTGAGCCGCTTTCACATCCGGCGCGCGCAACTCCACCCACTCGCCGTTAATTTCCACCAAAGGCGAATTCAACGCGATCAATCTGTCAAATTCTGCCTTAGAAATGCGCTGTCCGCCGATCGTCAATTCCCACTTAAAATTTAGCAGACTTTGCAATCCCAACCCGCCTTTTGCCGGAGTCACTTTCGGAGTCTCCGCTTGAATGCTCAAACCCAAACGACTCGCCCAACCATCTGTCTTTGTCAAACTCGGCGGCAAAACTACGCCCAACCCGCTATCAGCAAACCGCCAAGCTACAGACTTAATAAACTCGTAAGCTTGCAGCGGATTTAATTGGCAAGATTGAGGCCGCTGGGCTTGCAAACTCGGTTCAATTAACGGATAAAGTTTTGAGGCTAAACCCAAGCCGCTGAGCAAAGTTTCTTGAGGCAATTCTATTGTCCGCCCCGCATAAACCAAACGCTCGACTGAGTTGTTCCAAATAGTTGTCGCGTCTACCAAAAATTCGGTTTCATCTGCTGCTTGCAAGCAATAATTTAAACTCCAGTTAACTTTACCCGAAGACGGCGGTATGAGTTGAAAACAAGTGCGAAATTGACTTTGTTGAGATAATTGATTTTGCAGCGGTGCAGTCCAAGCAACCAGCTTGGTTGCCAAGTTTTCCAATGCTGCTGCTTCTACTTGAAAAATCCCTGATTCCTGCTGCAAAGCTTGCAGCCACTCGCGCACAGGAGAAACTGTTTTGATATCTAAAGTTGAGCTACCAGCCGTTAGCGCAGCCCTCGAAGAGGATCGCACTTGACTATCTACAACACTGCTCAAAAAGCCTAACACCAATTCCTCCGCCCCCGCCGGCAAATCCACCGCTAAAGGCAATTGACTGGATTCTGCTTCCTTTTCCCCTGTTCCTTCTTCCTTCTTCCTTCTATTCTTTACATCCGTTACATCCGTTACATCCGTTACAGAATCCGTTGCCGAACTTCCTTCTTCCTTCGATTGATATGTTCGGCAAGCAGTTGGCATTTGCTTGACAAAAGTGGCGAGGCGGAGTGTATCTGTAGAACTGTCTAACAACGGTTGCCATTTGGCAATAGCAGAACCGTCGGACTGTTTCCCCAATGCCGGCAAGAATTTGCATCTTGCCAACAAATCCAAACTCCACCTAGCAACATGACACCAAAAACGCAAATCTGAGCCGATAAAAAACTCGGGTTCCGTGCTGTTAAGCGGTAGTGATTGCAAGAAAACAAAAGCTGCTTGAGGGTTGAGAAAATAACCCTCGACTTGCCAGGGATAAAGGTAAATTTCCTCGGTTGGGGCAGGTTCTGAAAAAGCTGCGGCCGAGTGCTGCGGCATCAGAGTTGCGTTCGATTCTGAGATTTGGGTGGGAAGTGCGATCGCCCGAATTTGTCTTTTAATTGAAGAGTCTGGGGCAGGATGTTCTGCGTTTTTATTTGTGGGCGCTCGCCTAGTCTTTTTTGTTTTTTCCGGGGGACTTTCGGCGGTTTCTGGTAATTGCCAGTTGAGTTTTCCCGACTGCTGTAAGGAAGTTAAAAACGTCTTCAATTCCGCTTCACTCATTGCCAATGGGTGCGGAATATTTATCGATTCAATGATGTCTATCGCCCCAATTTTTCGCCAGGTTTCTCCCCAAATAAATAACCCACTTTTTTCGCTGTCGAGCAGCCAAGTGCCGTGTAAAATTGCCATCTTATTTAACTATTATAATTTGCCCAATTTACTACAAAAAGAGTGTTTTTTTGTAAAAAGCATTTTTTTAACGAACCACAGAATTACTCAGGAGTCACTAAACTGACAGTCAAGTGACAAACAAGTGACAAATGAAAATTTATCCTACCATCTATTTCAGGTATTGGACGATCGCCCAATACCTGAAAAATAAAAGAGTATAAATGCTTAGAATCGAGTCGTCGGCAGTCGATCGACACCGAATTATCTCTGTCTTTTGACCGCTGACCCTCAAACCTCCTGTGGTAATGTTACGATCCCGACAGAGAAAGAATGTGGTAGATAAGGAAGCAGTGCTACATGGTAGAGATAGACAAGTCAATATCCTTCGATGGACGGGATATTAGACTGAAGATTGGTTTACTAGCGCCTCAAGCAGGCGGTGCAGTTTTGATTCAGTCGGGTGACACGGCGGTTTTAGTGACGGCAACTCGATCGCAGGGGAGAGAGGGAATTGATTTCCTGCCCCTGTTGGTGGATTACGAAGAGAGACTCTACGCTGGCGGTAAAATTCCCGGTGGATTTTTGCGCCGGGAAGGGCGTCCCCCGGAAAAAGTGACTCTCACGGGTCGTTTGATCGATCGACCCCTGCGCCCGCTATTTCCAAGCTGGTTGCGAGATGACATCCAAGTTGTAGCCACAACGCTGTCGATGGACGAACAAGTGCCGCCGGACGTTTTGGCGGTGACGGGGGCTTCGGTGGCCATACTGCTGGGTAAAATGCCGTTTTACGGGCCGATGGCTGCGGTGCGAGTCGGTTTGGTAGGAGACGATTTCATCATCAACCCAACTTACAGCGAAATCAAAGAAGGCGAGTTGGATCTGGTGGTAGCCGGTTCTCCTGATGGAGTAATCATGGTGGAAGCCAGCGCTAACCAATTGCCGGAACAGGATATCATCGAGGCGATCGACTTCGGTTACGAAGCAGCCTGCGACTTGATTCAAGCCCAGCGCGAAATTATGGCGGAATTGGGAATCGATTTGGTGGTAGAGGAACGGCCATCCCTAGACTCGGCCCTGGAAAACTTTATTCGCGATCGCGCCCAAGAACCCATCCGCACCATTTTGTCAAGATTTGAAAAAGACAAAACAATACGGAATGCAGCATTGGACGAAGTTAAGGCAAATGCAGTCGAAGCTGCGATCGCGGAACTCCCGGAAGAAGACCCCGTAAAACTAGCGGCCACGGCCAACAGCAAGGCGATCGGCAACGTTTTCAAAGACGTTACCAAAAAAATCATGCGCCAGCAAATCCTCGAAGAGGGCATCCGCGTAGACGGTCGCAAGCTAGACGAGGTGCGACCCGTTTCTTGTCGCGTAGGCGTCCTGCCGTCGCGAGTACACGGCTGTGCGCTGTTCAATCGGGGGTTGACGCAAGTCTTGTCCGCAGCTACCCTGGGAACCCCGGGCGACGCCCAAGACTTAGGAGACGACTTGCACCCGCAGCAAGACAAACGCTACTTGCATCACTACAATTTCCCGCCGTTTTCGGTAGGAGAAACCAAGCCGATGCGATCGCCCGGAAGGCGAGAAATCGGTCACGGAGCCCTGGCAGAACGCGCTTTGCTGCCCGTTTTGCCATCCAAAGAAGATTTCCCCTACGTCATTCGCGTAGTTTCAGAAATCCTTTCTTCCGACGGTTCCACCTCAATGGGTTCAGTTTGCGCCTCAACGCTAGCATTAATGGATGCAGGCGTTCCCCTTTCCCAACCCGTCAGCGGCGCGGCAATGGGCTTAATTAAAGAAGGCGATGAAGTCCGAATTTTGACTGACATTCAGGCAATTGAAGACTTCTTAGGCGACATGGACTTCAAAGTAGCCGGTACCGACACCGGCATTACTGCTTTGCAAATGGACATGAAAATCAAAGGTTTATCCTTAGATGTGATTGCTACCGCCATCCGCCAAGCCAAACCGGCCAGACTGCACATTTTAGAAAGAATGCTGGCAACCATCGACACTCCCCGCAAGGAAATGTCGCCGTTTGCACCGCGTTTGCTAACCCTGAAAATAGATCCGGAATTTATCGGTTTGGTAATTGGGCCGGGTGGCAAAACGATCAAAGCCATCACCGAAGAAACCGGTGTCAAAATAGACATCGAAGACGACGGAACCGTGACAATTGCTGGCAACGACAGCGAAAAAGCTCAACGGGCTTACAACATTGTCCAAGGCATGACGCGCAAGTTGAATGCAGGAGATGTGTATGTCGGCCGCGTAACTCGAATTATTCCGATCGGCGCTTTTGTGGAAATTTTGCCCGGAAAAGAAGGCATGATTCACATTTCCCAGTTAGCGGACTACCGCGTCGGGAAAGTGGAAGACGAGTTAGCTGTAAACGATGAAGTGATTGTCAAAGTGCGAGAAATTGACAATAAAGGTCGAATTAATTTGACCCGCTTGAACATTCATCCCGACGAAGCGGTAGCCGCCCGCGAAGCGCTGAATAAATAGTTTACGGTTGGTAATTGGTAATTGCTTGTAGAGTAATTGCTAATTGCTAATTGGTAACTGGTGATTAGTAATTGCTAATTGCTAATTGAGATTAAATCTGATTGTTTCAGATTGATTTGGGAGTAGGTGCGCGACAGCGACAGATCGACAAGAGTGCGATCGGCTGTAGAAGTTAATAAAGTCGCGCACTTTACCCTCGGCGGTTGAAACCGCAACTACACAATCGATCGCAACTGTGATTCCAGAGTGACAATCTTCAGGATATCTTCTATGACAGGGGCAGTTCTATTTGAAACAGAGAACCTTTCCCAACCTCGCTACTTACCGTTAGGTGTCCGCCGTGAGCTTCCACAATTTGCTGGGCGATCGCCAATCCCAATCCAGAGCCGCCTTTCTTCCGTGTTCGTACCTCATCAACTCGGTAAAATCGATCGAAAATGTGTGGCAAATCTACATCGGGAATGCCGATTCCCGTATCTTCTATTTGAATTAAAATGCGATGAGATTGAGTCAATAACCGCAGCCACACTGTTCCTTCAGGTAAGGTATATTTGCAGGCATTGGTGAGTAGATTAGTGATAGATTGTTTTAATAAATCCGAATTGCCTTTGATGATAACTCTCTCTTCAGGCAGTTCTAAATGAAGGCTTAAATGCTGGGCAACACCCTGTATTGATGCAGTGGCGATCGTATCTTTTAACAGGTCATTCAAGTGAATCGATTGAAGCGAGTTTGGGTCTAACTGTCCTGCCTGTCGTGCTAAAAACAAAAGATCGGTCACCAACCGATTCATCGACTTAGCCGTTTCAGCAATCTTTTCCAATCGAGAGTGCTTAGGCTTGCCGGCATCGACTGGGCTGAGTAAGCCAACCTGGGCATTGCTGAGTATGGTAGCAAGCGGTGCCCTTAGTTCGTGGGAAGCATCAGACGTAAATCGTTGCATTTGGGCATAGGCGTTTTGAATGGGTTGCATTGCCAACCCGCCTAAAAACCAACCTACTAGACTAATGGCGCCCAGGGTCAAGGGAATTGTTACCACCATCACAATCAGTAACTCTCTCAGTGTTTCCCGAGCATCAGTCAACGGGATCGCAATCTGGAGGTAGCCGATCGTGCGTCCCTTGTAGTCAACCGGAAGGGTTAATTGTCGCAGCCACTCGGGGGGAGACTGAATGGTTTGAAACGCCGCGATCGCCTGAATCCGATCCGAGGGCTGCCTCCCATAAAACTGTTGCAGTTGTCCAGTCGCTGAATACCAGCGAGCGTAAACAACTTCACTGTCAGAGGGAGGAGAATAATTCCCAAGAATCGGAACGTTACTCAGATCGATGTGTTCTTTTCCCTGCCGCAAACCATAGTCAATATTGGCAGCCATGACTCTTGCTTTTTTGTAGAGTAGTCGATCGCTCTCTTCTAAGCGGTTAACCGCTCGTTGGTAGTAAATGATCCCTGCAAAAATGATGAGAATAGCCCCCATCGAGAGCGTAAACCAGTGGGCAAGATTGCGGCGGCTGCGATTAAACATCTGGATTCAAGCGATACCCCATGCCGTATACGGTTTCTAGCCAACTGACAGCACCTATCATCTGCAATCGCTGCCGCAGACGACGCACTAGGACAGTAATCGCATTACTCTCCGGTTCGCTGCCCCACTCCCACAAGGCTTGTTCAATTTGGCTGCGGGAGAGTACCTGACGAGGATGGCGCATCAGATATTCTAGAAATAGAAATTCACGAGTCGATAACTGCAGACTTTGCTCCCTCCGTTCAACAGTCAGCGTTGATAGATGTAGAGTCAGATCTTCAACCTGTAAAGTATCCCCTTTCCAAAGCGGCGATCGTCGTCCCAATGCCCGCACCCGTGCCAGCAGTTCAAACACATCGGCAGGTTTGATGAGATAATCATCTGCTCCAGCGTCTAAACCGCTAATTTTGTCAACAATCGCATCTTTGGCGGTCAACAGCAACACTGGGGCCGTTTTTCCCAGACGGCGGTATTGCTGGCATAAGCTTAAGCCACTAACCTCAGGTAATAACCAATCCAGGATCAACAGATCGTAGTCCCGCTTTGATAAAATCCACTGAGCCGTCGCCCCATCTTCTACACCATCCACAATATGTCCTGCCTCACAGAGAGCAGCTTGAAGTGGCTCCAGTTGATCTACATCGTCTTCTACCAGGAGAATTCGCATCCGTCTAACCATTGTTCGGCAAATTGTCTGTATGGTAGAGAATAAATTTAGGAAAAGCCTCCATCAGAGGTAAGATTTATGCCAATCTGTTGCTAACTAAAATGTTGGTAGTTTCTCCAGATTATTTCGAGCAATCTAAATCTCAAATCCAACATTCCAATGGCTTTACCTCGCTTCCTACCACTTCTACACCGCGCTGCCTGGGAATTCTGGTTACCTCTGCCTTTGGTAGCAGCCTTATTCTGGACTACAGGTAACTTCATCGCGGCTCAAACTCTAAGCCGTCCTTATAACTCTGTCAACAAACTCCCGGCAGATAGACAGTTAAATCGGAGATTACCAGTAACAATCTTGAGCATAAATGCAGAAATCGATCGCAGCTTGGGTGTTACCACTATTTTTGTCAACACCAGTGACTCAACTTTAAAGAAGCTGGAATACGAGTTTCCAGTAACCCAAACCAGTCAGGCCGAAGCAGCGATCGCCCAAGAATTAGCAATGCCGGTTGAAAATGTCCGCAAACTGATCGGCTACCGGATTAAGAACTAAGCATACGATCGAAAAATTGCTGCACCATTGGCGACTGGGAAACAGATCGAGTGCCGCCGATCGCAAGCATGGATTTAGTGCCTTTGAACGTTCGTGACGGGAACCTGTAGTTCAAATAACGCCCGCTCAACGGCATCCATCATCGCCGGAGCCGCACAGACAAAGTAATGCCGACTGCCCCGATGAAGAGGAATGTATTTTTCCAATAATGCTCGGTCAACATAACCTGTTTCACCAGCCCAATCGTCATGAACTTTTCGCAACACATAGACGATCGATAGATCTAATTTTTCCGTTTTGACATCAATGCAATAGATGATGGCATTTTTGTACTAGAGATCGAGCATTAGAATTACCCATTCAACTCATAAAAGAACAGGTAAAGCAATCGCTTGAGCGATCGTGATTCTCTACCTGTTTTCAATTTGAATCTGAAAAGTGATCGGAAGGTGACAGGTTCAAAAACTGACTCAGCGAGTAATGCGAAGAATCTTGTCCTGTTCTGGCGGGCAACTGCCGCGACCATCACAATTACTGGTGGTCACATACAATTCCCCATCGGGGCCCACGATCGCTTCTCTGAGCCGTCCCTGCTGCCCCTGCAAATACACTTCATGCTGCTGCACTTGACCCGATCGAGGATCGATGACGATTCGCTGCAATTGCTCTGCCCGCAGCCCTGCAACGATGAGGTTGCCTTTCCATTCAGGAATCGCACTGCCTGTGTAGATGGCGGCTCCTCCGGGGGGTAATGCCTGCTGCCACACGATCGCAGGAGTTACCAATCCTTGCTGTGATTCGCAGCGGTAGATAGCGGGCCAGCCCAAATTATCACCGGCCCGGGCAACACTGACTTTATCGTGTCCCGATCGCCCTAACTCGCCACTGGGGCCGTGATCGCTGACCCACAGAGTAGATGCGTTCACCCAGTCAAACCCTTGAGTATTGCGAATCCCCAGGATATAAACTGGATTTCCCGGGAAGGGATTATCAGCGGGTACCCGGCCATCAGGGGTGACGCGCAAAATCTTACCTGCCAGACTTTTGACATTCTGAGAAAGGTTTGGATCTCTGGCGTCTCCGGTGCCAATATAAAGCATCCCATCGGGACCAAACCGAATCCGTCCGCCGTTGTGGAATTGAGCAACGGGAATATTGTCAACAATGGTGCGATCGCGGGTTGCACTCACCCCATCTTGGGACAACTGCCAGCGTTCCACACGATTCACTGGAGTGCCATTTTGGTTGGCCGTGAAATACACGTAAAAGAATCGGTTATTGGCAAAATCGGGATGAGCGGCAATGCCCAGCAATCCACCCTCACCGCGATCGCTGACATTGATGCTGGCGATCGCTTGCGGGCGCAGCTTGCCATTTTGGACTAGCCGCACCCGTCCCGATCGTTCAGAAACGAGCAGATCGCGGTTTGGTAAGAAGGCAATCCCCCAAGGAACATCCAGCCCTGTCACCACTTCTTCCACCCGTACACTCACCTGCCCCTGCGGACCAAACCCGTCTTCTACCAATTTGCAACTGGCTGGCTGGGCGGTTTGATTGGTTTGTGCCTGTTGCACTTCGCTGCTGATTTGGACAGAAGCGGGTGTTTCGCGCACCTGCGCCTGGGGAGAAGTGCAGCAAACTAGACCCGTGATGCTCAACATTAGCCCACTTTTAACCCACATTCCGCACCCCCAACTGGCACATAGGCAGATGGAGGGGATAAAAGTGAATCATCCGAGATAATAAGT
>NZ_JAUBSX010000104.1:0-22477 GCF_036704885.1 Microcoleus sp. F4-D5
CTTTCAGGGTAATTTACTTTCATACAATCATCCTTGCGCTTGAGTCTTATTGTAGCATATTTTTGGAGAAGTGGTATTACCCACAGAAATCGTCGGTTGTTTGGGATTGCCAATAAAATTGCGTCCACCCAACGCAGCATAATCCACAATCCAATATTCAGGGATACCCATCTCCTCATAATCAGCATATTTCAAATAGTAATCATCGCGCCAATTGGTTGACACAACCTCAATTACCAACGGTATCGATGCACCCAAACTGAGGACAGATTGTTTTTGCCACAATGTTTCGTTCACCAGATTTGCACGATTCAGCACCAACACATCAGGGAAATAACCAGAATCTTTTTCAGGAGGCCTAACTATCGCTTGGTTGGGGATACCATAGGGCCGGCCCAGATTTTTGATTTCAACAGCAATTTCGATTGTCAGAAAGCCTGTAATTTCTGCGTGTTTGCCTGCTCGTTGTGCCATCTCAACAATATTTCGATTGTGCAGTTCGTAGCGTACCGCCGAATTTTCAGGCAGCCACTCCACAAATTCCTCGAAGTTTACGAGCTTAGGTAAAGCTTGAGTCATAGGTTTTCCGAAATACCGATAATATAAATTATATCTCTATCTATCTGCGTTTATCTGCGTGCATCTGCGGTTACAAATTCCAAATCTGCCAGTAGTGTTAGATTCAGACAATTTAAAACACTGGATTTAATCGGGCGCTTTTCATCCCAAAATACGAGTGCTGAATAAAAGTTGATTGCCGTCTGTGAATTCAAAAGCTCAAAAGTTTGACGTGCCACTCTCTCGCTGTCAAAGCTGAGAAAGTAAACAGTATCGTCGAAGATTGCAGGTTTATTAGCTATTTCACCGATTAACCTAAAATCCAATTTTTTATAAAGCCCGCAAATCGCAATTTTCCAAGGTTGGAAGCTATAATAGCCTACTCCAAAAATCGAAAATCGAGGGTGATTTTGATAAATTTTGCTTTTACGATTATCTAGATATTGCCCGCACTTCTCTAGATAACGTCCGGTGTTAGGAGCTATAGTTTTGATATTTTCGGTTGATTCACCGATAAATTTTTGAGTAACTAGGATATATCGATCGGTAGCATTAATGCGATTTTGAGCGACATCAGATCCTTTAAGTAGCGGAAATAGATAAGTTTCCTCAAGCTCGACAGCTTCCCCAAATCCATTGACAAACAAATTATCAATTTTCCGAAACTCCATCACATTCGAGCAGTCATGCTTGACGCCAGAGCGCCATTTCGTTCCTGGATTTACAGCATATAAATTACTCAATTTCCTGAAAGAATCTATATCCTTAACCAGGAGATTGTTGTGATATCCAATTCGGTGACAATCTGAACTTTCTAAACTGCTAAATACATCGCAAAAGTAGTTTCGCGAATTATAATCAAATTTGCAGAATAACAGACAAGCATCAACATTTGCCTCAAAATATTTTTTAGCATCTATTGTATAAGTTGCACATTCAGCGAGATTGAGTTTTTGAGAGTGAAGGTAATTCAATAACTTTCTAGCAGTCGAAGTCTTGCAAAGAATTGCCAGAGTAGCGTCACGATTTTGCAGCCATTGCACCGCCTGAATCAGCATCCATTCTGAGATATCGAAGTTACTTTTACCTGTGAGATCATCTAAGCCAGTGTGCTTTTGAAAATTACTTTTTTTCGGCAAGTTTTCACTGCCAATAGTTCCTTGTTGTGAGTTTGTTACCCAAGGAAAGTTGCCAAGTACCAGCACCCTCTGATTAAATTTGTTGATTAATGATGTCCAGTCAAAATCAAAAAAATCTCCGTGCTTAACCTCACATCTTTCATCCTGTAACAATTCCTGCTTAGCTATTAATTCTATTAAATAATGTTGATTGATTTCAACTCCGATAATCTTGCTGGCGGATGGAAACGAATTTGCAGCAGCTTTAATGAAATTACCTATCCCGCAAGTTGGCTCAATGATGACTTTGGGGTTAACATCAAGTTCTATCAATTTCCGGCACACCCTCTCTGCTAATTCCAGCGGTGTCTGAAAATCCCCGTATTCTAGTTTGGTTTTGCGATCGTTGAAACTCATCGGTTAGATTTATAAACTGCGATCGTGCCTTTATTGCCTTCGCTATCTCTCCAATCAGCGCCAGAATCTCAACCGAGGATGTTTCGCCATAAATCGGCTGGAGCAAACCTAGAAAGATGACCAACATTTGTTGTCGCGATTACAACATCCACAACATCAAGAGTCGTCGCCTGTGCTGCCAAAATCATATCGCTGTCAATCGTCTTATCACCTGCTGTCGGTTGTCCTTGCTGACGAGCTTGTGCCCAAAACATCGCAGCTTGTCGCATAGCAGCAGTTGTAATGGGTAAATACTCCGCCAAGTTAGCTAATTCGTCTAATCGAGCAATACCCCTTACCTTGTTTGTCCGCAGTAATTCTCGGCGAACTTCATAATCGGTTATTTCGGGAATAATAACTCGAGTATCGGATATAATAAGTGCTTGCAACCAGCGAGTACAAAGAGTGCTTTCAGGAGATAGCTTTGGATTCGTAACTAAACCAATTGGTCCTGCATCCAGAAAAACGACTCTGCTCACCAAGTTACACCTTTTAATTCAATAGGAAATAGCTTGCGTTCAGATAAACGATCTTCGTCAAGAGCATGAATCAGATACTCACCTGTTTCTTGCTGCTCTTCGGCATCTTCTTCATCCATCCAAGACTGAAGCAGATTAAGCAATTTTACCTGCTTTTGTTTTCGCAGAATATATTCTCCCAGCAGTTGCAGAGTGTATGCTTCCGTCGAAAGCCCTTGCTCTTGAGCTCTTTGTGTTAAGTATTGCTCTATTTCTGGTGTCAGAGTGAGGGTGAGTGTCATAGGTGTTTTTATAGCTCTACCCTTATACTTTACAACCTACTAGGCTAAGCTGGCGATCGATCGAAAAAGCTAAGCTGTAACCATTTCGAGTTTGCGATCGGGCGATGCTGGTTCAAAGTACAACACCATGATTTGCTCTGGATGCAGCCCGACAGATTCATAAGTGCGTCCGTTGCGATCGCTAAATTCAACTTCAAACGCTGCACCATCAGCCAACAGTTCAACCACAGTCCCTACTTGTCCGCGCCACAGGTTGTATTCAGGAATGTCAACTGTCAAGGCAACAACATCTAGTAATTTAACTGTATTCTTTGCCACTTTTATTACCTCCAGGCACTACAAAGGATAGCAGGTTGTTAATCTCGGAATCTCCGAATCATGCTCAATGACTTCAAATATACATTCAAGCAAACAGCAAGTTTTTTACTAAAGTTTTAGGTGCTGGGAGAGATTTACCATCTGCCTGATATTCTTCAACTAAAAGCTCTAATACCTCCACTGCATTCTGCAAAGCTTCTTCGTAGGTATCTCCGTGAGTGTGGAACTGCTGAGATGGAAAATCAGGTAAATGAACCAGGTAGCAGTTATCTTCATCCGACCATTGAATAACAATTATATAAGGTAATTTCATGATTCTGATTCCTCTTCTTCAATTGCTTTCAATATTCCAAGTTTTCGATTAACTTCTCTCTCTAAATACAGTTTCGCATCATCGCCATCATTTCCAGCAATGGTAATTGGTTCATTTGGTAGTAAAGGATGAACCCATCTTGTATGACTGCCTTTTGCCGAACGATAAGTAAACCCAGCTTTTAGCAGAAGGCTTTTGAGTTCTCTAATCTTTTTGGGCATAAGCAGACATTAAAAATGTGGCAAGGTGACAGGAACACTTTCATCATATCCCAGAAAGTTTCGATCGACCTTTCCAAAAAAAACGCACAAAACAATGCACCCACTCCTCAAAGAAGTGGGTGCAAAACGACCGACTGTATTTTGACCTAAAAACTCAAAACTCCCTTAATAAGCGTCTTGCAGTTCGTAGAAATCAGGGGAAATGTAATCTTTCCGCAACGGCCAGCCTACCCAATCTTCGTTCATCAAAATCCGTTTCAGATTCGGATGTCCTTCGTAGACAATGCCGTACATATCGTAGGATTCCCGCTCTTGAAAATCGGCCGCTTTCCAAATCCAGTAGACTGACGGTACTCTGGGATCGTCGCGGGGAATGAATACTTTGACGCGGACTTCTTCAGGTTTGACAGCATTATCTGTCAGCTTTGCCAAATGGTAAACGCTGACTAAATCTTGTCCGGGGCCTTGGTCGTAGGCGCACTGGCACTGCATATAATTAAACCCGTAGGCGTACAGTGCTGTTGACATCGGAATTAGGAATTCTCGATCGACCTTTAATATCTCCACGCCCAAATTATCGGCCGCTAAAGCTTCGTGTTCAAAGCCATTCTGAGTCAACCACTGGGAAACCTTCCCGGCTTCAACAATTGCAGATTCTTGTTCAGCCACGGTTTACCTCCTGTTTTTGTGCAGTCAGCAAAGCCGGCGGTACTGGCATTCCCATTGCTTCGGTCAATTCTTTCGGTGGCGCTATCCTGCCCGGAACTGACAAATATTTGCCGTCCAAGATGTCGTCTACTACTTTCATTTTGTGGGGTCTGGTGTAGTAGCGGTGGGTTGGCAGCAAATTGCCCCGTTCTTGCATCGAATCGTTGGCGATTTTTTTCCGCAGTTTGATAATTGCGTCAATAATCGCTTCTGGGCGGGGGGGACAGCCTGGTATGTACACGTCTACCGGAATCAGTTTGTCAACGCCTCTGACTGCTGTGGTGGAGTCTACGCTGAACATTCCGCCGGTGATGGTGCAAGCGCCCATCGCGATGACGTATTTGGGTTCGGGCATTTGTTCGTAAAGCCGCACCAAGATGGGGGCGTACTTCATGGTAATTGTACCGGCGGTGATGATCAGGTCGGCTTGTCGGGGACTCGATCGCGGTACTAAGCCGAATCTGTCGAAGTCAAAGCGCGAACCGATCAAAGCTGCAAATTCGATGAAGCAGCAAGCGGTACCGTAAAGCAGGGGCCACAGGCTCGAAAGTCTCGCCCAATTGTAGAGGTCATCCACTGTTGTCAGGATGACGTTCTCTGATAATTCAGATGTGACTTGCGGGCGCTCTGCGGGGTTGACAATTAGAGGTTTTTGTGATTTGTCAGAACTTAAGACCATTCCAAGGCTCCTTTGCGCCATGCATAGACAAGAGCAATAACGAGGATCGTGATAAAAAACAAGGCTTCGATGAAAGCCAACAGTCCTAGCTGGTTGAAAGCAACTGCCCAAGGATAGAGGAAGACGGTCTCTACGTCGAAGATGACGAAGACTAGGGCGAACATATAATATCTGATGTTGAACTGAATCCAGGCTCCGCCGATCGGCTCGACGCCAGATTCGTAGGTAGTGCGTCGGTCGTAGGGACGACTTTTCGGGCGCAGTACCTTAGACGCCGTGAGGGCGAGGATAGGGACTAGGCTGGAAATTAACAGGAAGCCTAAGAAATACTCGTAGCCGCTGAGTGCAAACACGGTGAATAAATACTGCCTCGGTGAAAGGGTTCTGTAACTTGTCTTTACATTATATAGATTTTGGGTAGCTGAAATTACGAGTTGGTTGAGATTAATCGTCCATCTTCTGCAATAATTTTTAATGTATATTTTAAGATTAGCTTACCTACTCTTTTGGAGCTGTCAACGACCCCCGACGGCAAGTCGCGGGCTTCTGGCCTCAAAACTGAAGCCCCAAGTTGACCAGCCTCAGTCCCCTTTCGGGGCTACGTTATCGGCAAGAGTTCAAGTTCACACGCCCGGAATGCGTAGCTAGTTCCTTGCTCTGTAACCTAGGGATTAAACATCTTTAAGGGGTTAAGGAAGTGTCTCTGGGAAAGTACCGACCGATAACATTGGCGAAGCTAACATTACTGGAGTAGCAAGGCGCTTCCCGGCATACAGGGAAATGGATAAGCACTACTCCTCTACTTATCCAACCCCTTTCGGGGACTCTGAATTTATTCAGCGTCCTGTTTCATACGTGACTATCAAGGTACGCGGTTTCCACACTCCTAGAGATTTTATGAGCGATCGAGCTACTGAAACCAAAACCCTCGATCGGCACGAGTGCCGCGCCTGCGGCTACGTCTATGAGCCGAAAAAGGGAAATCCTAAAATTGACATTGCCCCGGGCACGGCTTTTGAAGATTTGCCCCAAACTTGGGTCTGTCCCGTTTGCGGGGCGCGCAAATCGATGTTTCAAAATCTCGGTCAGATGGAAGGGGTATCGGGATTTAAGGCAAATCAGCGCTACGGTGTCGGTGTCAACGGCATGACCGAAGGTCAGAAAAGTTTGCTGATTTTTGGCGGCTTGGTCGTTGGTTTCTTGTTGTTACTTAGTATGTATGGTTTGCAGTAAGACGATTGTGAGATTTTGGCAACGAATTGTAATGTTATTGGCGGCTGCGCTCATCTGTACGAGTTGCAGCAACATCGGTTCTGTGAGTTACAACCCCTGGCAAGTGATTTCCTTGCCGACGGAAGCTAATTTGCAGGATATTGCCTTTACGGGCAATCCTCAGCACGGCTGGGTTGTAGGTTCTGAGGCTACTCTGCTCGAAACTCTCGACGGCGGCACTAGCTGGAAGTCTGTAGCACTGGATATCGACGATCCGAGGTCGCGTTTTGCGTCGGTGAGTTTTTCGGGGTCAGAAGGCTGGATTGTCGGCCAGCCTTCTGTTTTGCTCCACACGAACGATGAGGGCAAGTCTTGGACGCGGATTGCTTTGAGCTCTCAGTTGCCCGGTTCTCCGAGTACGATCGCGGCTTTGGGCCCGAATTCCGCCGAGATGACCACCGATGTGGGGGCGATTTACCGGACTTCTGACGGCGGTAAAAAGTGGAAAGCTGTCGTGCAGGATTCTTTTGGGGTAGTTCGCAATATCAACCGTTCTGAAGACGGAAAGTATGTTGCGGTTTCCTCGAAGGGCAATTTTTATTCGGTGTGGAAACCCGGACAAGAAGCTTGGGAACCTCACAACCGCAACAGTTCTCGCCGCCTGCAAAATATGGGTTTTACCAAGGACGGGCGTTTGTGGATGCTCGCCCGCGGCGGTCAGATTCAGTTTAGCGACCCGGAAAGTGCTGAAGGTTGGGGAAAACCGTTTTTTCCCGATCGCAAGGCGAGTTGGGGTTTGCTGGACATGGCTTACCGGACTGATAATGAAGTTTGGGTAGCCGGCGGCGGCGGCAATTTGCTGTGCAGTTTCGACGGCGGGAAAACTTGGCTAAAAGACCGCGAAGTTGAAGATGTTCCTGCTAATTTTTACAGGATTGTCTTTATGGGCCCCGATCGCGGATTTGTGCTCGGCGCGAGCGGTACTCTACTTAAATATCAAGGTTCAGCGCAAGCTGCTTGATAGTAGAATAGTAACAGAGATTGTCTGTCGATTTGTTGTTGAAAGGAGGATTCTAAATGGCTGGTACAACTGGAGAACGTCCGTTTGGGGACATTATTACAAGTATCCGTTATTGGGTAATTCACAGCATCACCATTCCGGCTTTGTTTATTGCTGGATGGCTGTTTGTGCAAACGGGTTTGGCTTACGATGCTTTCGGAACTCCTCGCCCTAACCAGTATTTCACACCGCAGCGCGAAGAAGTGCCGATTATCTCGGATCGCTTTGAAGCTAAGAAACAAGTAGATCAGTTCATTGCCAAGTAATTTAACAAGGATTTGGAAAAATGACGAGCAGAACCCCAAACAATGAGCCAATTTCGTATCCGATTTTTACGGTGCGGTGGTTGGCAGTTCATACTTTAGGTGTCCCAACAATTTTCTTTTTGGGCGCGATCGCAGCAATGCAATTTATTCAACGATAGGAGTTTACAATGCCTGAGCGCGTTCCTAATCCCAACGAGCAGCCTGTTGAGTTAAATCGGACTTCTCTGTATTTGGGTCTGTTGATGATTTTTACTCTGGGTATTTTGTTTTCCAGTTATTTCTTTAATTAACTGGTGTCTGAGTTGGCTTTCAAGAGTTCGATCGAATGTATTTAGCTGTGAAGTAGTGAGGTGATGGCTATGTTTAGTGAAAGTGGCAGAATTCCTTTGTGGCTGGTAGCTACTGTTGCAGGCCTCGGTGTTCTGAGCATTTTGGCTCTTTTCTTCTACGGTGCTTATGCCGGTTTGGGTTCTTCGATGTAAGGAGAATCAAGCTGATTTTCGGCTTTTAACCCCCCTGGAAAAAGGGGGGTTTTAATTATGCGAATTGTTGGTAAATCAGGGATAAATGTTATAGAAAATGTTGATTTATTGCCAAGTTTATGATATTTTAGTAGGTTGGTGATAGCGAGATTTTTTGTGGTTGGGTGGAGATTTGCTCGATAAACTTTTCCGGGGCGGGCTCACCAATAACCCGAAAATCGATCGCCACTAGCCGACGATCGCGAATTGAGTACAGGCAGATCCTGAAATTAGCCAAAAGTTGCGAGTAGAATGGTGCAAGAGCCGATCGCTCGATCGTAGTGCACAGCGAAATATGACCCCACCGCAGCCGCCCCGCAAACCTCAAACCGTCTTGGGTGCGATTACCCAAGCAGTCCAGACTATTGCCAAGGTTAATTTTAACCAGCTAGCGCTGAAACCGAATGCCAAAGTACCCGAACTGTGGGTACAGGATGCGGGTGCAGCTAAAGCTGAGGTTTATCCGCTGTTGGGCGATCGATATTTGTTAGGTCGATCGTCCAAATCTTCTGATATTGTGGTTCGCAATCCCGTTGTCAGTCACGTGCACTTATCCCTGTCGCGGGATACTCGGCGGCGGACTCCTTTTGTCATCAAAGATGAAGACTCCACCAACGGTATTTACAGGGGCAAAAGGCGAGTTAAAAATATGTCCCTGCGTCACGGAGACGTATTCACTTTAGGGCCGCCGGAACTAGCCGCCGCTGTCAGAATTCAGTACGTAGATCCGCCGCCTTGGTATTTGCAACTTTTGCGTTACAGCTTTTACGGCGTCAGCGGCATCACCGCTTTGATTGCCGTGTTGGTAGGTATCGAATCGACAAAGTTTCGAGTGCGCCCTCTGCCGAGAAGTATCAACGGGCCCGTGATTGTTTACGCCCGCGACGGGCAAACTCCGCTGCGTCCTCCTCAGAATAACGCTCACTTAGAATTAAAACAATTGCAGGATTTTTCGCCTTATTTATCCAAGGCGGTACTTGCTTCGGAAGACAGCCGCTACAATTGGCATTTGGGGGTAGATCCGATCGGAGTTTTGCGCGCGCTTTTAACCAATGTTCGCGGCGGAGGAATTCGCGAAGGCGGCAGCACTGTGACGCAGCAGTTAGCGAGGAGTTTGTTTCGAGATTATGTGGGAACTCAAGATTCGGCAGGACGCAAGTTGCGGGAAGCTGTAGTTGCGTTGAAACTGGAGAATTATTACAGCAAAGATGAGCTGTTGCTGACTTATTTAAATCGGGTGTTTTTGGGAATTGACCTTTACGGTTTTGAGGATGCGGCTCGGTTTTATTTTGGGAAGTCGGCGAAGGATTTAACGTTGTCAGAGGCGGCAACTTTGGCGGGAATTTTGCCGGCGCCAAACAGTTTTAATCCGATTCAAAATTATCAGTTGGCGGTAGAGTACCGCGATCGAGTGATCGAACGGATGCGCGCAATGGGGACGATTTCTCAGGAAGAAGCCGATCGCGCGAGGCGATCGCGAATTGAGATCAATCCCAAAGCCCGCCAATATCTGCAAAGTACGATAGCTCCTTATTTCTACAGTTATGTATTTGACGAATTGGAGTTTTTGCTGGGGGAGCAGTTAGCCAGAGAAGGCAATTTTATTGTAGAAACAGGTTTGAATCCCGGCCTGCAAAAAGTAGCTGAAGCTTCCCTCAGAAATGCTGTTGAAAATGCGGGAGCCAGTGCAGGTTTTTCTCAAGGAGCAGTGGTTACTCTCAATAGTACAACGGGGGAAGTCTTAGCTTTAGTTGGGGGCGTAGATTACTTGAAAAGTCAGTTTAATCGGGCTACCCAAGCTTTGAGACAGCCCGGTTCTACATTTAAGATTTTCACCTATGCAGCCGCCCTGGAACGGGGAATCTCACCCGATAAAACTTATTCTTGCGCCCCCCTTTCTTGGGGCGGACAAAGTTACAGCGGCTGCGAAAGAACCAGCGGTAGTACGGATATGTATCGGGGTTTAGCACAGTCGGAAAATGCAGTTGCTTTGAGAGTAGCACAGGATGTTGGTTTAGACAATGTAGTGCAAATGGCCCGACGTTTGGGGATTACATCTGAACTGCGTTCTAACCCAGGTTTAGTATTAGGTGAAAGTGAAGTTAACGTATTGCAATTAACGGGTGCATTCGGGGTTCTGGCGAACCGGGGTTTGGGGAATCGCCCCCACGTAATCAAGCGAATTATTGACAGCAGCGATTGCAAAGATCCAAATGATTTTAACAGTTGCCGGGTGATTTATGACTATCAAAAAGATGGCATTGCCAATCGGCAGTTAGTTTCTGAAGGCGTAGCGGATACGATGACTGATATGCTGCAAGGTGTTGTGCGGGGAGGTACGGGCAGCAGTGCTGCTTTGGGGTTGGGAGAAGCTGGAAAAACAGGCACGACTAATGATAATAGAGATTTGTGGTTTGTCGGTTATATTCCGAGTCAGCAACTCGTGACAGGAGTTTGGTTGGGAAATGATGATAATTCTCCGACTGCCGGAGGTAGTGCAAATGCCGCCCAGTTGTGGGGGGAATATATGCGGCAGGTGGCGCGTTAAGTGATTAGTCAGCATTAATTAATTAGCAGTAATTAATTAGCCTCGATCGGCAGGCGGAGGAACTGTTAGGGCAATGATGTCTTCATAACACAGGCGATCGGCTAAATCGTTGAGGGCGTTAGTGAGATCGGGACGATCGGCCGGGATTTGTGCAATTAACTTGCGAATTTTCTTGATATTGAGTTCGATCGCGGCTTGATGCAACTGTTCCATCCAAGCTGTTGGCATTCCTGTCAAGTCAGAAGCAGTCAGAGGGCGAAGGGATGGGGAAGAAAGCGGCTGGTCCTCGGCATAAACGTAGCGAACCCCTAGATATTCTGCCATTTTGGCAAAGATAGTTTCAGTCCGAAAAGGTTTGCGTACAAAATCGTCAAACCCAGCAGCTATAGCAACTTGACGCTCTTCTTCAAAAGCGCTACCCGTCAAGGCAATAATAATAGGAAAAGGAACACCCATAGCTTGACTGCTAGCCTCGATCTGCTGGGTGGCAGCATATCCATCCATAACAGGCATCCGAATATCCATCCAAATGAGATGCGGTTGCCAACTTTGCCAAAGCGCGATCGCCTCTTGTCCGTTAATAGCTGTTTGCACCTCAAATCCGATCGGGATTAGTAATTCCACTAACAGTTGGCGATTTTCAAGTTTATCGTCAACAACTAGAATTCGATAGGTAATTTGTCCGTCAGCCAGTCCGACAATAGATCGTTCTTGTTTTGGTGATGCGATCGCCTTTGCCGCCAACTCCACTGGAATTTCAAACCGGAAAACGCTGCCTTTGCCGGGAATACTCTCAACAGCAATCTCCCCTCCCATGAGTTGTACGAATTTCCGACTGATAGACAATCCCAGTCCCGTTCCCTCTTGAGAATACTGTCCGGTTGCAGTTTGGACGAAGGGCTCGAACAGGCGATCGCGTTCCGAGGGAGCAATGCCGGGACCAGTGTCTGCTACGGTGAATTGGAGAGTGCCTTCTTCACCTCTTGTTACTCGTAGGGCGACACTTCCCGCTGGGGTAAACTTAATGGCATTACCGAGCAAATTAATTAACACCTGACGCAGTTTAGCTTCATCGGTACGAACGAATTGAGGCACATCGCTCGATCGTTCAAACTTCAGTTGCAAACCCTTCGATTCGGCTTTCAAACGGAGCATTTGCTGTAGCGTATCTAGCAGCGCGTAAAGGTCGAAATCCGTCGCTTGAAATGTTATGCGTCCCGCTTCGATCTTGGACATTTCCAAGACATTGTTAATCAACGCCAGTAGATGTTCGCCGCTGCGATTAATCGTGTCCAAATATCGCTGTTGCGTCTGCGGCGCGAGGTTACTTACTCCAGCAGAATCGCTTGGCGATCGCAACATTAACTGAGTAAAACCGAGAATGGCATTGAGTGGAGTTCGCAACTCGTGACTCATGTTAGCCAAAAACTGACTCTTCGCCCGATCGGCCGCTTCAGCTTTGGCTTGGGCTTTCTCAGCTTCTTTCATGCTATCTGCCAATTGCGCCGTGCGCTGTTCGACGGCGTGGCTGAGGTTGCGTTCGCGGGCGCTGACTTCGTGGGCCATATCCTGAAAAGTGCGGGCCAGTTGTCCCGGTTCGTCGCCTCGTTGCGCCACTTTGGCAATTTCCGGCACGTCAAATGCGCCCACTTGTTCTGCGGTAATGGGCCGCGCACTGACTTGATGGGCGATCGCAGTCAGTTGCTTCAGTGGTTGAATCACTCGCCGCTTCAACCACCTGTTAATCGATAACACAGCCACCGCAAACATCGCCATAAAAATGCTCATCACCGGCACCATATTCCGGCGGCTGTGGGCAAAAACTTCATCAGCAGGAACGTAAATCATTTGGGTGGCAACCACTTCATCTAACTTCCAGCCAAAGCCCGTTCGATCGCCGTAAATGGCAATTTGACCTTTGGGCGCATCGGCTGGCTTGCCGTGACATTGCAGGCAACTGGCTTCTTTCATTGCCAGGGGTCGGGCGATGTAAAATAGGGTCGATCCTGCGGTTTTTCGGTAGCCCGAAAGTTCTGAAAGATCCGGCTGACGGCGAAACTGTTCGACGATTTCGGTTTCAAACCGATCGGCGCGATCCCGGAGATTCGAGGGGTTGGGGGCTGCTTCTTTGTAGAAAAAGCCGTGGTAGTCGGGGAGATAGCGAAATCGTTCAAAAATTTCTCGCGCAGCAAAGGCAGGAATAGCTTCTGGCAAAAAGGTAGACTTGGTGTCTAGACTATTTTGCAGCAGGGGACTGACGCGCTGAATCGTGTAGTTGCGGGCAGAGTCGATCGTCTCCATCAAAATGCTTGCCCGCGTGGTAATCTCTTCTTCTGCCGCGTGTTGTAGGGTATTCCAGAGGGTGAGCCCACTCAGCAAGATACCTGCCAGAAAAACCAGGGCAAGCAAGAAGGTAAATTGCGATCCGAGTTTTAGTCTGCCCAGCATTATCTTTATCTCCGGTTTCGATCGGGCGATATTTGTTGTTTCAATACGTTTTTTGGTGAACAGGTAAATTGAACGTTAACTTTAAATTACCAAAATGTAGGTTGGGTTGAGGAACCACTGCTGTCAACTTAACTCTGGAACCGTCGATATATCTCGCTTTTATCCTAGGGCCGATCCCCCCTAGCACCCCTTAAAAAGGTGGGGACAAGATTCTTCTCAAAGTCCCCTTAAGAAGGGGGATTTAGGGGGATCTGGCCTCGGTGGCAAACGAGTTTCTGAATACGTTTGAACTTAAGTTGACACGCCTTGGGCATTGCCGCGTCTCTAGAGGGTTCTTGAATGTACCTCATAAACCTGTAATTTGCTGTATCTGGCTGTTTCTGAACCCTATTCCCTTATTCGATGATTATGAATACCCCCCAACCCTCAAGCGCCGATATTCTTATAGTAGACGATACCCTAGAAAATCTTCACCTGCTGTCAGAAATGCTAACGCAGCAAGGTTATGAAGTTCGCATCGTCAAGAGTGGGGCAATGGCCTTAAGAGGCGTGCAAGCGCAACCCCCCGATTTGATTTTGCTGGACATCATGATGCCAGAAATGGATGGATATGAAGTGTGTCAGCGCTTGAAATCCAATCCCCAAACTCAGAATATTCCGGTAATTTTTATCAGCGCGTTAAATGAAGTATTCGATAAAGTAAAAGCGTTTGCTGTGGGTGGAGTTGACTATATTACCAAACCCTTTCACGTCGAAGAAGTTTGTGCCAGAGTGGCGCATCAATTGACGATTCGCCGCTTACAAATGCAGGTGGAATATCTGGCAATCGAGCAGGAACGCAATCGGATTGCCCGCGATATTCACGATTCTTTAGGTCATGCGCTGGTAGCGCTCAATTTGCATATGGAAACGGCACTGGCGATGTGGAACGAACATCCAGATCGAGCATATCCGTTTCTCGTGAAAGCCAAACAACTCGGTTCCGAGGCACTGCAAGCCGTGCGGCAATCGGTGTCGGCCATGCGGGACGATCCGTTGCAGGGGAAGGGATTGGAAGAGGCGATCGGGCATTTAATTCAAGCATTTCAGCAAACCGCTGGCGTACAACCCAACTGTCAGATTCACCTCGATCGATCGGTCTCCCATGCTGTCAATATTGCCCTCTATCGAATCGTGCAAGAGGGGTTGACTAATATCTGCAAGTATGCTAAATCAACGGCGGTACAGCTTCAGATTGAATCGAATCCTGCTGGAATTTTCCTCACGCTTCAGGATAATGGTAAAGGCTTTCAAATGGTTGAGAGTCGATCGGGTTTTGGCCTTCAGGGAATGCAGGAGCGAGTGGCGGCTTTAGGCGGATCTTTGGAGATTGTCAGCGAACTCGATCGGGGATGTTGTATTAATGCTTATTTTCCTGTCATGGTTAATGGGTAATTGGTAATCGGTAATTGGTAATTAGTTGAGCAATAACTATTAACTAACAACACCCAGTAGCGAAATGATTGCGATCGCCCAATGCTCAAACCCGTCATGGAATGAAAATTCGTCTTGCACCCATGTAGTTAACCGTATAAATCGCAATTTCAACAAGACGATCGACACACCGTTCTCGATAAATTGAGTCATTTAACACTCGATCGGCATTGCCAATTGTCACAACTGGTAGAGAGTTTTGAGTATTTTCTTCGCGCATCACTTGCTCTAGCGACTCTTCATCTTTCATACTTCGATTCGCAGAGAGCAGAATCATCCGATTTTCTTGAGCTAGTCTCCAAACCACTCGATCGTTGCTATCAATTGATAATCCCACCTCCTCAAACATGACGAAGCGAATTGGGACAAAATCAAGCCAACCTTGGTTGGTGATGCTGCCAAGAAGAATGCGTGCGTGTCCTTTAAAATTATGATCGACTAAAAAAATCATGCCTGGAGTTGATGACGTGTCTTAGCTGCCTGAAGTTTTTCCCAGGCGGCTTCCAGTCCAGGTGGTGGTGGCAGAGTAGCAATTCGAGCAACACGCTCGCGATTTTGCTCCTCGTAATATAGTCGGAGTTCTTCGGCTTCTTTAAGCACTTGTTGATATTCTGCTTCAACCTCTGCGCGATTTGCTTCAATGTAATCTAGAGCAGCGTTAATTTGTTCTTCCGTGAGATCGAATAATCCCCGAATAAACTTGGGCGGATATCGATCCATCACATAGTCCATCACGTCATATAAAGTGATGCGGGTGCCTGCGATCGTCAATCCACGCTCTGTACGAACGATCTGGACTGGCTCGTTCAATGCTGGAGTCATATCTGTACCCTCTTGGAATCTAGCTTTATCTTACCTCAAAGACAATTGAAGTTGGCTTTTTTGCGATCGGCGCTTCGAGGTAATTTTGAAGGCTGTCGCTAAACTTAAAGAAGTTGGTTGCGGCTCGTGCAGTCAAACTACCGGATTTTCATCACGGCGTGACAACCCCTCCACCTGAATTCTTAGACCTATACTCCCATGATTCGTATATTACTTGTTGAAGATCGGGACTTAATTCGCAGTAGTTTAAAAGCATTGTTAGAAACCCAGCCAGATTTACAAATTGTCGGGGAAGCAAACAACGGACAAAGGGCGATCGAACAACTCGAAGTATTGCATACCCAATTTTTACCGCCCGATGTCGTGCTGATGGATATCCAGATGCCGATTATGGATGGGGTGAAGGCAACTCAACACATCTGTCAGAAATATCCCGATACAAAAATTCTCATTTTGACGACATTTAACGACACGCAATATATTGCCGAAGCGATTCGCTATGGAGCCAAAGGATATGTCTTGAAGGATACGCCCGCAGCAGAATTAATTGAGGCAATTCACTGCATTTATAAAGGTTACACCCAGTTTGGTCCTGGTATTTTGGAAAAGATGGTCGCCCAGGTGAATATACCAAAACGAGACAAAATCGAACTGCCACCCGGCATGGCCGAATTGACATCTAGAGAACGAGAAGTTTTGTTGTTAATTGCTAAAGGATCGAGCAATCGCGAAATTGCCCAAGCATTATTTTTATCTGAAGGCACGGTCAGAAATCATATCACTCATATTCTGGCGCGATTGAATTTGCGCGATCGAACTCAAGCAGCACTCGTTGCTAATTCCTTCCTTGCTTGGTTGGAAAATCCGCTCTCGTGACAAATGTCATGGGTGAGACATGACAATTCTCACGTATAGAACATCTCTCCTTGGCAATAACCTAGAACTATACAAACCGAGGGAAACCTCACTGAAAGACTCTAGAGCCAAAGGAGAAAATGAGATGAGCAACGTTTTTGGAACCGCAGGGAACGATATCCTGACTGGCGGACAAGAAGCAGATTACATCTGGGGATTTGCGGGAAATGATACCGTTTATGTATGATTTACGGTATAATCGTCAGGGTAAAATCATCTAATTTGGTAGATGATGTACTTGACAAATTATACTTAGTCATAACAATTGGCAAGTAATAACATCTAGATTGATTATGAGAATATCTTAGACTGCACATCCTAACTATTTTATTGTTCATCAGGAATATTTACCAAAAATACTAAAAACAGGAAAAATTATGCAAGCCAATCAAAAACTCTCCAAAACACTAATCATTACTTTTTTAACATTATCAGTTATAGCCTTAGCAGATATTGCTTGGGCGGATGAAGGACCCACTACTAAAGCAGGATGTCATACCAATCGCAAAACCAATGATACTCACTGCCATTATCCCCATTCAGGTTCTGGTCTTTCTCCAATGCCACTACCAAAAAAAGCTGGAGATTTTGGTTTTTGTTCAACGTACCAAGATTGTATGACTCACGGCATGAAAGCTCAGAGAAAAGGCGATACAGAGCTGGCATTAATTTACTACAAACAAGCTCTGATTTTGCAACCCAACGATCTCGCAGCATTCACAACTCTTAGCATTCTCGAACCTTATGTTATAGACATATCTGGCTCTTGTACAAGTTACAATAATTGCATGAAATTAGGTTATGCTGCAATGAACCAAAAACAATATCAAACAGCTTTAGTTAATTTCAAACGAGCTTTAGGTTATGGTTTGGCGAATAATACGGCATTTGAAGCAACAAGCGCAATAAGAACTGTTTGCCAATACATCCACAATTCCCGCCGTTAATAAGTAGGTAGGAGTAAATAAACCCGCTTGTGTAATAGATAATATATCTAGTTAGCGGTAAAAATTTTATCATTCTGCGTACAATCACCAGAGTAAGCCTAATTAATAAAACCACCATCGCCTTTTAGTACAAATTCCAAAGGCTAGTTTTTCGGTGATAAATAAGCATCATACCCACGAGTTTCAATACTTAATGGTAATTCAATGTGTTCGTGTGTTATGTGTTCACCCGATTTTTTATGAAGAGAACAGGTATGACATTTGTCATGGGGCGATCGTGACATTTGTCTGATGCGATCGACCCAGCTCGAACGATATCTTCAATATATCAACAGCAACCAGCAATTATTTACATTGCATCTACACTTTCAAATTAAAAATTCAACGCCTAACAATTACTCAAAACAATTAGGAGGAATCCCTATTATGGCTACTGGAACAAATGGTAACGATGCTCTTTATTCCGATCGTCCTTCGAGCAATTCTTGGTTGCGTCTTCCCCGGTTGTCATACGATCCCTATCTATCTGGACTAGCAGGGAATGACAGCCTGTATGGTGGAGTGCGCGATGACATTCTATCGGGAGGCGATGGCGACGATCTTCTGTTTGGGGAACGTGGAAACGACACCTTAAACGGCGGCACCGGCAACGACACGATGTTTGGTGGTGCAGGCGATGACCTTTACTCTGTCGATAGCATTGAAGATCGAGTCATCGAAGCTTTGAATGGCGGCACCGATACAGTGGAAAGTTCGATCGAATCCTATCGGTTGGGAGATAACATCGAAAACCTGATTCTGAAAGGAAATACGGCGCTTTGGGGTACGGGCAACAGCCTCAACAACCAGATGGTAGGCAATGGGGAAAATAATGCTTTTGTCGGGATGGAGGGAAATGACAGCCTTTGGGGAAATGCAGGCGACGATCAACTCACGGGTAGTAGCGGTGATGACTTGATGGTGGGTGGCATTGGTAATGACACTTATTGGGTAGAGGATCGGGGCGATCGAGTAGTCGAAGATGCCGAAAGTGGTACGGATGCGGTTTTTGCCACCATCAATTACGCCTTGAGCGCTAACGTCGAAAATTTGTATCTCTCTCCTCATAGTAGTGCCATCAGCGGATCGGGGAATGCGCTCAACAATTTCATCGGACTTGCGAATACAGGTTCTGACAGGTTCGGTGTCAGCGAGCAAAACCTGGGTTTATTCGGTTGGGATGGCGATGACACCCTCGAAGGCGGTTCGGGAAATGACGTATTGCATGGCGGTACGGGTAACGATGTGATGCGGGGCGGTGCGGGTGATGACACTTATACCGCAGACAGTTTGGGCGATATCGTTATCGAACAGCCCGATAATGGGATTGATACGGTGTTAGTAATTGCGAGCTATACGCTGCCCGATAACGTCGAAAATCTTACTGTGTCGAGTCTGTGGCACGAGGCGATCGATGGTACCGGCAATTCCCTGAATAATGTCATCACTGCTAACGATGGCGATAACAAACTCGATGGTGGCGATGGAGATGACACAATTTATAGTGAATGGGGTAACGATATTGTTTCGGGTGGCAACGGCAATGATGTTTTGTTTGGCACGGCCAGGATGTCCGAACTCTTATCGGGGAACGATGCCGATACCCTGACGGGAGGTGCAGGGGACGATCGCTTTGCCTACACCAGCTTCAACTTTGCTTACAATATCTCGAACAATACAGGCGATATCATTACCGATTTTGCCAATGGCAATGATGTGTTGGATTTACGAGAACTGCTGGATAATGTGTACGCCAACGCACAGTCTCTGATCGGCGACCCCATTGCCCAAGGCTTTCTGCGCTTGGTGGATGTGAGTGGCGATACGCAAGTGCAAATCGACTCAGATGGAACTGAGACTGCAAGTGGATTCACCACGTTAGTTACTGTTAAGGGGATGACACCAGATGGGTTGAAGATCGGTCAAAACCTCCTGATTCCGGCAAGCACTGCCATCATGCCAGCCCCAGCACCTCGCAGCGAAACTGCGATCGAGCTCGTACCGTTTTTGTGAGGCCCAGGCGCGCTTTTAACAGTCATTAGTCATCAGTCATGAGTTATCAGTCATTAGTCATTAGCCATCACTGGGTTGATGACTAATGTCATGGGGCGATCGTGACATTTGTCTGATGCGATCGACCCAGCTCAATTCGGATCTTAAAGATATCAACAACCACAGGCAATTATCTACATTCTCGAACTGACCATTCTTAGTTATTAGTCCGTAGTTATCAGTCATTAGTGTCGGTAATCTGGGTAATTAAAATTACGATCGCGCATGGGTTAAAGGAATTTAAAAATAACAGGAGTTTGGGATAGTGGGGTAGAGATTTCGGATCGCTTGGTCGGCTCTGTAAATTTACGTAACAGTCGAGTGCGATCTATAAAAAATTAGCTAGTTTTGACAAACAGACAGAAATTATTTCAGGGCGATCGCGGATTGTGAAGTCAGGGTGACGAGCGTGTCTGGGCTGAGTGTACGGATATTTGACTGCTTGGCTCAGATTGTGAATACCAAGTAATAGATTACGAAAAACTCAAAAAGCAGGCTTCTCGAACAGAAACTCCAGATTTCTTCAAGAAGTTGAGTTTTGTATTGTTTAAACCAAAATAAAAGTATAGGGCAAAAATTATGGCTACTTTCACCGTCACCAACGCCAACGACAACGAAAGCGATCCCGGTTCCCTGCGATTTGCCATCAAACAGGCTAATGTCCAAGTCGGCGCAGACACAATTATTTTCGACCCCATATTCTTTGCCGTACCGAGGACGATCGCTCTTTCAGCACAACTCATCGTCAACGACAGCCTCACCATCAAAGGCACTGGAGTCAACAACCTAACTATTAGTGGCGATGCCAACAAAAATGGCAGCAACGACAATGGCGATGTCCGCCTCTTCTTCATCAACCGAGGGACTGTTCAATTCAATAACCTCACCCTGGCAAATGGTCGGGGCAAGGGTGGCGACGGCGGCGGCGGTGGCGGTGGCATGGGCGGTGCACTGTTCATCAATGGCGGTAGCGTCACTGCTAATAATGTCACATTTTCAAATAACCAGGCAGTTGGTGGCAATGGCGGTAGCAGTATCTTTGGCAGTGGCGGTGGTGGCTTTGGTGGCAGTGGTGGCAAGAGCAGCTTTCGTGGTGGTGGTGGTGGCGGCTTTAGAGGCAACGGCTCGGCTTCTATTCCAAATATTAGCAGTGGTGGCGGTGGTGGATTCAGCGGTGACAGCGAGTCAATCAATGGCGGTAGTGGCACAGGCACCATATTTGGTGGCGATCCAGCGGGTGATGGTGGCAGCGGCTTCGATTATGGGCTCGCTCAGTCCAATGGTGGCGCGGGTGGTGGAATTGGCGGTGGCGGTGGCGGTGGTGGCGAGGGCGGTAATGGTACTGATAGAATCCTCAAAATCCCCGGCAATGGTGGCAGTGGTGGCGTTGGTGGCGGGGGCGGCGGTGGCGGTTTCAGCTTCTACATCACAGCAGTAGGTGGTTTTGGTGGCAACGGTGGCGACTTTGGAGGTGGCGGGGGCGGAGGTACGGGTTTTGGTGGCGGCTTTGGTGGCAGTGGCGGCTTTGGTGGCGGTGGCGGCAGTGGCGGCTTTGGCGGGGGTGCTACAAGTCCTTGGAACTTTGGTGGCGTTGGTGGCAAGGGCGGCTTTGGTGGTGGCGGTGGCGGTGGCGGTGCCAGCCAATTTGGATCTGCAGGCACTCCGGGTAGTGGGGGAAGCTTCGGCGGTAACGGCGGCCAGGGTGGGAAGGGCGACACGATTACTCATGGCAGCGGTGGCGGTGGCGGCGGTGCTGGACTGGGAGGTGCGGTTTTTATTCGCAGTGGTTCCCTCAACTTGGTTAACAGCAGATTTCTGAATAACCAGGCAACAGGTGGGTTGGGCGGAATCGTCCCGGCCAATTCTGGTGGTAAGTCAGGCGCAAACGGTCAGGGCAAGGGTGGCGCAATTTTTGCCGTGACTCCCAATCTCGCCAGTGCGGCAGGGGTGGATGTTGCGCCAACGGTGACGGCAATTAACATGATGCCTACGTTCAGTGGGAACAGCAGTGCCAATGGTTCGCGGAGTGCTACCGATAATAGCGCTTTTTTTGGTCGCATCAGCGTCCAGAGTTCGATCGCCAACCAGCCCCCTGTAGCAGAAAATGATAGTGCGATCGTCCGTGCAGACGCTCCTGCTTCCATCCGGGTCGATGTCCTTTCCAACGACATCGACCCGGATGGCAACCCCTTAACAATTAGCTTGGTCGCGAATCCTACTCAGGGGACGGCAGTTGTGAACAACAACGGTACGCCGAACAATCCCAACGATGACTTTATTACTTACACTCCCGGTGCCAACTTCAACGGCGACAGCTTTACCTATCGCGTCAGCGACGGCACCGCAAATAGCAACATTGCGACTGTTTCCGTCCTGTCAGATGCTGGAGTGACTTTTTTGGTGACAAATACCAATGACAGCGGCCCTGGTTCGTTGCGACAGGCAATTCTGAATGCCAACGCTCATCGCGGTGCAGATACGATCGCATTCCAAATTACAACTTTCATCCAAATTCCATTACCATTCCAAAAACCGATCCAGATTCCGATCGCATTTAATGCTCCTCAAACGATCGATCTCAAATCTGCTTTGCCTGCAATTACAGATACCGTCACGATCGATGGCTGGAGTCAAGGCGGCCCCGGTTTCCAGGGCGCACCGCGAATTGAACTCAATGGCGCGGCATCCAATTCACCTGTAGGACTTGACATTCAGGCAAGCAATTCTGTTATCCGAGGACTGGCAATTAACCGCTTTTCCGGCGAACCTTACTACAATGCCGCTGGCATTAAGCTATCGAATAGTGCATCCAAAAACTGGATTTATGGCAACTATATCGGCACCGATTTAACTGGCAATTTCGCTCGCGGTAACAGTGGGGATGGTATCTCGATCGATCCCACCGCCGGAATCGAAAATCGCATCGGCACGAACGGCGACGGATTGAATGATGTTGCCGAACGCAATAGACATCTCCAAAAATAATCAAGCCCTTTGTATAGCTAGGTTATAGGGTATAAATGCAATCATAGTAAATTAGCTA